>DATHBQ010000063.1:0-4544 GCA_035296105.1 Propionibacteriaceae bacterium
CGCGTCGGCGGACCGGCCGATGGTCGGGCACGTCACCGACTCCGAGGTCGTGCTCGACTTCCTCGCCCGCGCCGAGCACCCGCGACTGGCAGGCCTGGGCACCAGCTGCCCGGACCACTTCCTGCGCACCAAGGTCGAGCCGTTGGTGCTGGACCTGCCGCCCACGGCGAGCGTCGAGGAGTCGGTCGACCGGCTGCGTGAGCTGCACGAGGCGTACCGGGCGGACTACCAGGCGTACTACGACCGGCACGCGACTGCCGACTCACCGGCGATCCGCGGCGCCGACCCGCTGATCATCCTGGTGCCGGGCGTGGGCATGTTCTCCTACGGCAAGGACAAGCAGACCGCCCGGGTCGCCGGGGAGTTCTACGTCAACGCGATCAACGTGATGCGCGGGGCCGAGGGCCTGTCGACGTACGCGCCGATCGACGAGAGCGAGAAGTTCCGGATCGAGTACTGGGCCCTGGAGGAGGCCAAGCTGCAGCGGATGCCCAAGCCCAAGCCGCTGGCCACCCGGATCGCTTTGGTCACCGGCGCCGCCTCGGGCATCGGCAAGGCCATCGCCACCCGGCTGGCGGCGGAGGGGGCCTGCGTGGTCATCGCCGACCTCGACGCCGAGAAGGCCTCCGCCGCGGCGAGCGAGATCGGCGGAACCGATGTGGCCGTCGGCATCGCGGCCGACGTGACCGACGAGACCGCGGTGCAGGCGGCGGTGGACGCCACCCTGCTCGCCTTCGGCGGACTGGACCTGGTGGTCAACAATGCCGGGCTGTCGCTGTCGAAGTCGCTGCTCGACACCACGGTGGCCGACTGGGACCTCCAGCACAACGTGATGGCGAAGGGCTCGTTCCTGGTCTCCCGGACGGCCGCGAAGGTGCTGATCGAGCAGCGGCTGGGCGGGGACGTGGTCTACATCTCGAGCAAGAACTCCCTGTTCGCCGGACCCAACAACATCGCCTACTCCGCGACCAAGGCCGACCAGGCCCACCAGGTCCGGTTGCTGGCCGCCGAGCTGGGCGAGCACGGGGTCAAGGTCAACGGCATCAACCCCGACGGCGTGGTCCGCGGCTCCGGTATCTTCGCCGGCGGCTGGGGTGCCAAGCGGGCGGCGGTCTACGGGGTGCCCGAGGAGGACCTGGGCAAGTACTACGCCTCGCGGACCCTGCTGAAGCGTGAGGTGCTGCCGGAGCACGTGGCCAACGCCGTCTTCGTGCTGTGCTCGGCCGACCTGTCGCACACCACCGGCCTGCACATCCCGGTCGACGCGGGCGTGGCCGCGGCCTTCCTCCGGTGACCGTGGACCCCACCACCTCTGACAAGTCAGTGTTTGCGGCCATCGACATCGGCGCCTCGAGCGGCCGGGTGGTGGCCGGCTGGTGGGCCGACGGGGTGATGCACCTGGACGTGGTGCACCGCTTCCCCAACGGGGCGGCGGTGGCGGACGGCCACCTCCGCTGGGACCTGACCGGCCTCTACGAGCAGGTGCTGGTCGGGCTGGCGGCGCTCGCGGAGCGCTGTCCCGGCGTGACCAGCATCGGCATCGACACGTGGGCCGTCGACTACGGCCTGCTGGACGCCGACGGCCGGCTGCTGGCCGAGCCGATCGCCTACCGCGACGACCGCACCGAGGGGGTCATCGACGAGGTGCACCGCCGGGTCGACCCGGCGCAGCTGTACGCGGTCAGCGGTCTGCAGTTCCTGCCCTTCAACACCCTGTACCAGCTGACCGCGGAGCAACGCGGCCCGCGCTGGTCGCGAGCCCGCCAGGCGCTGCTGCTGCCGGACCTGCTGGCGTTCTGGCTGACCGGCGAGCGGCGTACGGAGATCACCAACGCCTCCACCACCGGGCTGCTGGACGCCCGGTCGCGGTCCTGGTCGGCGGAGCTCTTCGCCACCTTGGACCTCCCCGCCGACCTGTTCCCGCCGCTGATCGAGCCCGGCGAGGTCGTGGGCACCGTCCGCCCGACGGTCGCCGAGAACACCGGTCTGCCCACCTCCACGACGGTGGTCGCGGTGGGGTCGCACGACACCGCGTCGGCGGTGGTCGGGGTGCCGGCCGCGGACCGGCGGTTCGCGTACGTCTCGTCCGGCACCTGGTCGCTGGTAGGGGTCGAGCTGGACCAGCCGGTGCTCACCGAGGCCAGCCGGGCGGCCAACTTCACCAATGAGGGCGGGGTGGACGGCCGAGTCCGGTACCTGCGCAACGTCGGTGGTCTCTGGCTGCTGCAGGAGTCGTTGCGCACCTGGCGGGAGGCCGACGAGCCGGCCGACCAGGACACCCTGCTGGCGGCGGCGGCCTCGCTGCCGACGGGCGGGCCGGTGATCGACGTCGACGCGCCGGAGTTCATCCCGCCGGGGGACATGCCGGCCCGTATCCGGGCGGCCTGTGCTGCGGTCGGCGAGCCGGAGCCGGAGACGGCCGCCGCGGTCGTCCGCTGCATCCTCGACTCGCTGGCCGTCGCGTACGCCCGCACCGTGGCGTCCGCGCAGGAGCTGGCCGGTCAGGAGGTCGACGTGGTGCACATCGTGGGCGGCGGGTGTCAGAATGCGCTGCTCTGCCAGCTGACCGCCGACCTGTCGGGCCGGCCGGTCCTGGCCGGTCCCATCGAGGCGACGGCCCTGGGCAACCTCGCCGTGCAGGCCCGGGCCGCCGGCGTGTTGCCGGCCGAGCTGGACGAGCTGCGGAAGGCGCTGCGGTCCGGTCTCGACCTGGCCGCCTACGAACCCGCCACCACGGCGGCTACCGTGGCGGCGGAGGTCGGCTGAGTGAGAATCGCGCTGTTCATCACCTGCCTGGCGGACGGCCTGTATCCGCAGGTGGGTCAGGCGACCGTGCGGCTACTGGAGCGGCTCGGACACGAGGTCGTGTTCCCCGCCGACCAGACCTGCTGCGGCCAGATGCACGTCAATACCGGCTACCAGCGGGCGGCGCTGCCCCTGGTGGAGCGATACGCCGAGGTCTTCGCGCCGTACGAGGCCGTGGTCGTGCCGTCCGGCTCCTGCGTCGGCTCGGTACGGCACCAGCACGCGATGATCGCCGAGCGGTTCGGGACGCCAGGCCTGCGGTCGGCGGTCGGGTCGGTCGCGGCCAAGACCTACGAGCTGTCCGAGCTGCTGGTCGACGTGCTCGGGGTCACCGACGTCGGGGCCTACTACCCCCACACCGTGACGTACCACCCGACCTGCCACTCGCTGCGGATGCTGCGGGTCGGCGACCGGCCGCTCCGGCTGCTGCAGGCGGTCGAGGGGCTGAGGCTCGCCGAGCTGCCCAGGGCGGAGGAGTGCTGCGGCTTCGGCGGTACGTTCGCGATCAAGAACGCCGACACCTCGACCGCGATGCTGGCCGACAAGATGCGGCACGTGCTCGACACCGGCGCCGAGGTCTGCACGGCCGGGGACAGCTCGTGCCTGATGCACATCGGCGGTGGCCTGTCCCGGATCCGGGCGGCGACCCGAACCGTGCATCTGGCGCAGATCCTCGCCTCCACCCGGGCGGAGCCGATGCCGCTGACCAGCCTGGGTGACCAGACCCCCGAGGTGGTGGCGTAGATGCGCCCGGTCGTTGGGGCTTCGACAAGCTCAGCCCACATGCGCGGTGAGCTCTTGGCCATGCGCTTGGCCATGCGCCCCGAGCTTGTCGAAGGTCCGATCCGATGACCGTCGTCGACCTCGGGATGCCCGTACTGGCGCCGCGCGGCGTCGGGCACCTGCGTGGCGACGAGTCGTTCCCCGCCGCCGCCCGGCGGGCGCTCAGCGACCCGCAGCTGCGGCGCAACCTGGGCACCGCGACGACAACGATCAGGGCCAAGCGGGCCGCGGTGGTCGGCGAGGTGCCCGACTGGGAGCAGCTGCGCGAGGCGGGCCGGCAGCTCAAGGTCCACACCATGGCCCACCTCGACACCTACCTCGAGCAGCTCGAGGCGGCGGTGACCGCCCGTGGCGGCGTGGTCCACTGGGCTCGCGACGCGAACGAGGCCAACCGGCTCGCGGTCGAGCTGGTCCGGGCCACCGGGGCCGACGAGGTGGTCAAGGTCAAGTCGATGGCCACCCAGGAGATCGGGCTCAACGAGGCGCTCGACGCCGCTGGGATCGCCGCCTGGGAGACCGACCTTGCCGAGCTGATCGTGCAGCTGGGGCAGGACCGGCCCTCGCACATCCTGGTGCCGGCGATCCACCGCAACCGAGCGGAGATCCGCGACATCTTCCTGCGCGAGATGGCCGACGTGGACCCGGCGCTCACCGATGAGCCGGCCGTCCTGGCCGGAGCCGCCCGGCGACACCTCCGGCGCAAGTTCCTCAGTGCCAAGGTCGCGATCAGCGGAGCCAACTTCGCCGTCGCCGAGACCGGGACGCTGGCGGTGGTCGAGTCGGAGGGCAATGGACGGATGTGCCTGACCCTGCCGGAGACCCTGATCACGGTGATGGGGATCGAGAAGGTGGTGCCGCGGCTACGCGACCTCGAGGTCTTCCTGCAGCTGCTGCCGCGCTCGTCTACCGGCGAGCGGATGAACCCCTACACCTCGATGTGGACCGGAGTCACCCCC
>DATHBQ010000064.1:0-9640 GCA_035296105.1 Propionibacteriaceae bacterium
CAGCACCCGGGCGGTCTTGCCGGTGCCGTTGGGCAGGTTGACCGTGCCGCGGACCATTTGGTCGGCCTTGCGGGGGTCGACACCGAGCCGCATCGAGACATCGACGGTCTCGTCGAACTTGGCGACCGTGTTCGCCTTGGCGAACTCGAAGGCCTCGGCTGGGTCGTAGAGCTTGTCCGCCTCGACCTTGCTGGCCACGGCGGCGTAGGACTTGCTGCGCTTCATGAGCTGGTTCCTTTCACCAGATGTGGTGCGGGCCGCGCCGGCCCTCCCACGCGTTGAGTTGTTCTCCTCAGCAACCGGCCGTCGACGGCCGGTTTCCGGGTCGGCGCTGAGTCAGTCGGCGACGGTGACGCCCATGCTGCGGGCGGTGCCCTCGACGATCTTCATGGCCGCGTCGACGCTGTTGGCGTTGAGGTCGGGCAGCTTGGTGGTGGCGATCTCGCGGACCTGGTCCCGGGTGATCCGGCCGACCTTGTCGCGCTGCGGCACGCCGGAGCCCTTGGTCACGCCGGCCGCCTTCTTGATCAGCTCGGCGGCGGGCGGGGTCTTGGTGACGAAGGTGAACGACCGGTCCTCGTAGATGGTGATCTCTACCGGGATCACCGTGCCGCGCATGGCCTCGGTCGCGGCGTTGTACGCCTTGACGAACTCCATGATGTTGACCCCGTGCGGACCTAGGGCGGTACCGACCGGCGGGGCGGGCGTGGCGGAGGCCGCGTTCAGGGCGACCTTGACCAGCGCGGCGACTTTCTTCTTTCCAGGCATGCGGGATGGGTTCCTTGTGAGTGGTGGGTGAGACCCGTCAGACCTTTTGGATCTGCGGGAAGGTCAGGTCGACCGGGGTCTCCCGGCCCAGGATCTCGACCAGCGCCTTGAGCCGCTGGTTGTTGACGTTGATCTCGGTGATCGTCGCGTGCACGCCGGCGAAGGGGCCATCGACCACCATCACCGAGTCTCCGACGGCGAAGTCGGCCACCTCGACCTTCTTCTTCCGCCGGGTCGGGCCCTCCATGCCGGCGGTCGCGGCGGCGACCACGGCCGGGGCCAGCATCTTCTCCACCTCGTCCAGGCTGAGCGGGACCGGAGAGTTGGAGTGCCCGACGAAGCCGGTCACCGACGGGGTGTGGCGGACGGTCGACCAGGACTCGTCGGTCAGGTCCATCCGGACCAGCACGTAGCCGGGGAGGACGGTCCGCTTGACCTGCTTGCGCTGGCCGTTGCGGATCTCGGTGACCTCCTCGGTCGGCACGATGATCTCGTAGATGTAGTCCTCCATGTTGAGCGAGGACACCCGGTTCTCCAGGTTCTGCAGCACCCGGTTCTCCATGCCGGAGTAGGTGTGCACGACGTACCAGTCGCCCGGTTTGCTGCGCAGCTCGCTGCGGAAGGAGTCCAGCGCGGTCTGTCCGGCGTCGACCTCGGCCTGGTCGTCCTCCTCCTCGAGGTCCTCGGCCTCCGCCGTGGCGGGCTGGGTGCCGAAGTCGAGGTCCAGATCGTCCTCGTCCTCGGTGGCCGTGTCGGTCTCGCCGCCGAAGTCGAGGTTGATGCCGAGGTCCTCGTCCTCGCGGGCGGTGTAGCTGCCCAGGTCGATGTCGAAGTCATCGGCGGAGCTGCCCTGGGCCGATCCGTCGTCGGCGCTCTCCACCGGCTCTACCCGGGACTGCGGGTCGTCGGCTGAGAAGTTGTCGGGCACGTTCGTATCTCCGTTGCTTGGTCTAGGGGTCGGTTTCAGCTGAAGAGCCGGAAGATCGCGGCGCCGAAGCCCAGGTCGAGCAGGCTCACGTACGCGATCACGAACAGCACGAAAACCAACACCACGATGAAGTAGTTGATCAGCTGCTGGCCGGTCGGATAGACGACCTTGCGCAGCTCCCCGACGGACTGGAGGACGAACTTGATCGGGGTCGTCCGTTCCCGCTTGGCCGGCTGGTCCCGCTTGGCGGTAACGACGCCCTTCGGCGTGCGTGCCGGAGCGCGACCGGCGGCCGCCTTGCCCCCCGCCCTGGTGGCCGCGACGCCGGCCGGCTCCAGCACCTTGGCCTCGCCGGACTCCCCCTCCTCGCTGAGCTCCGCCGGCTCACCGTCGGACTGCTCGACGCTGGAGTTGCGCACGATCTCGTCGAAGTCGTCGGCGGGCTCGGCACCCTCCGAATCGTCCTCGATCAACTCATCGTCCTCGAGCTCGTCAGGATCGACCAGGTCGGGCCGTTCCGGCGTGCCGCCGACCTCACCCGAGTCGTTCGGTGCGCTGGCCGCGACAGCGTCAGTGGAGGAGCCGGTCCGCTCGTCGGTGCCATCCGACGGTCCGGTTGCACCCGGCTCGTCGACCGGCTCGACGTCGTCCTGCTTCGCCACGTTGACCTTTCCGCCTGAACGCCTTGCTCGTCGTTTCCTGACCCCGCAGGGCAAGAGGGACTTGAACCCCCAACCTTCGGTTTTGGAGACCGATGCTCTGCCAGTTGAGCTATTGCCCTTCGCGGCCCGGGCCACCGCCAGATCCAAGCAGCCACGCGGGCGCACGAAAATAACGGTGACTCAGCACCAAGTCCTCGAGTGTACTGAGGTTTGTGACCAGAGTCGAACTCCTGCCCCAAGTCCGGGGCTGAACCGCCGATGCTCGGCGAACTGCTGGCCGGAGCGGTGGCGGGCCTGGCCGTGGCCATGCCCGTGGGCGCCATCGGAGCGTACCTGCTGGGCCTCGCCGCGCGGGAGCGCTTCGCCGTCGCGGCCGCCGCGGCGCTGGGTGTGGCGTCGGTCGACGGCGCGTACGCCCTGGTCGCCGCGGTCGGCGGCGCCGGTCTGCGGGCGGCGCTGCAGCAGGCCTCGACGGTGCTCGGCTGGCTGGCCGCCGCCGTACTGGTCGTGCTGGCCGTCCGCACGCTGCAGCAGGCCCTCCTCCGCTACCGGACCGCCACCCCGGCCGTCGCCCAGGCCGGTCGAGCGGCCAGCGTAGGGCGGGCGTACCTGGGGTTGGTCGGGCTGACCGCGGTCAACCCGGCGACGGTCATCACGTTCTCGGCCGTCGTTCTCGGTCGCCCGGCGGGCGCAGCCGCACTGACCGGGCCGACGGTGCTGCTGTTCGCGGTCGGGGCGTTCGCGGCCTCCGCCGCCTGGCAGGTGCTGCTGGTCGGCGGCGGCTCGGTCCTCGGCCGGCTGCTCGCCGGTCGCCGCGGCCAGCTGGCCATCGCGGTCGCCTCGGCGCTGCTCATGCTCGGCCTGGCCGTCGCCGTCCTCGTTCGCCGGTGACGAGCGAAGCAGACGGGCGCGCGGAGCCACCCGATGGAGCGTGGACGGGCCTGGCGGAAGCCCGAGCTTGCGAGGGCGGATGGTTGCGACATCGGGTGGCCGCGCGCGCTCGTCGGACCAGCGAGGAGGGGTCAGCGGCGGCCGAGGAGCTTCTCGGTGGCGGCCAGCAGGACGCAGGTGGCCAGGCCGTCGATGGCGGTGGCCACCTCCTCCGGGGAGGGGAAGCTCGGGGCGATCCGGATGTTGCGGTCCCGGGGGTCGTGGCCGTACGGGTAGGCAGCACCGGCCGCCGTCGTGTTGATGCCGGCGTCCTTGGCCAGGGCGACCACCCGCGTCGCGGTGCCGTCGAGCACGTCCAGGCTGACGAAGTAGCCGCCGTCGGGGCTGGTCCAGCTGGCCACCCCGTGCTCCGCCAGCCGCTTGGCGAGGATCTCAGTGACCTGGGCGAACTTCGGGGCCAGCAGCGCCCGGTGCTGCCGCATCAGCTCCAGCACCCGCTGCGGCGTCTGGAGGTACATCGCGTGCCGCAGGTGGTTGATCTTGTCCGGCCCGATCGTCCGCTTGGCCAGGTGCCGGAGATACCAGGCCACGTTGGCCGCCGAGCTGGCGAAGAACGAGACGCCGGCCCCGGCGAAGGTGATCTTGGAGGTCGAGGCGAACAGGAACGGCCGGTTCGGGTTGCCCGCCGCCTCCGCCAGCCCGAGGATGTCCAGCGCCGGGATCTCCTCATCGGTCAGGTGGTGCACCGCGTACGCGTTGTCCCAGAAGATCCGGAAGTCCTCGGCCGCGGTCGGCATCTCGAGCAGGGCCCGGGTCACCTCCTCGGTGTAGACCGCGCCGTTGGGGTTGGCGTAGGTCGGCACCACCCAGATGCCCCGGACCGCCGGGTCGTCGGCGACGATCTCGCGGACCTCGTCCAGGTCCGGACCGTCCGTCCCCAGCGCTACCGGGATCATCTCGATGCCGAACTGCTCGCACAGCGCGAAGTGCCGGTCGTAGCCCGGAACCGGGCAGATGAACTTCACCCGCTCCCGGCACCAGGGGGCGTAGGAGTCGACCGTGCCCTTGAGCAGGGAGAACACCAGAACGTCGTGCATGATCGCCAGGCTCGCGTTGTCACCGGCGATCAGCTGGTCGACCGGCACGTTGAGCAGCGGCGCGAAGATCTCCCGCAGCTCCGGCAGCCCGTACAGCCCGCCGTAGTTGCGGCAGTCCACACCGTCCGCCGCCCGATAGGTGTCCTCGCCCGGCAGGGTGAGCAGCTCGTGGGACAGGCTCAGCTGGGCCGCGGACGGCTTGCCGCGGGTCATGTCCAGCTGCAGTCCGCGCCCGACCAGGGCTTCGTACGCGAGCACCTGGTCCGCGTGCACCGCGGCCAGCTCGTCGTGGCTGAGGTCGGACAGAGGCATGACGGAGATCCATTTCGACGCATTGTTCTGGGCGCTGGCAGTTTAAGTGGTCCGGCCGCCGACCGGAGAGTCGGCTCACGCCCGATACTCAGGCGCCGACCTGAGACCGATCGAGCACGCCGCCGATGGCGTCGGCACAGGCGACGGCCGGTTCGGCCTGCCGCAGCTCCTCGGCCACGGCGAGCGCACGGGGCCGGCAGGCGACTGCCGCCCGGACGGCGCTGCGGAGCCGCTCGGGGGTCAGCCGGCGAGCCGACAGCCGTACGCCGGTGCCGGCCTCGACGATCCGGCGGGCGATCTCGGGCTGATCCCGTCCGAACGGGACCGCCACGATGGGCACTCCGGCGTAGGTCGCCTTGCCGACGATGCCCATGCCCGCGTGGGTTACCACCGCCGCCGCGGAAGGCAGCACCGCGGCATGCGGGACGAAGCGGGTGGCCACGACGTTGTCCGCGGCGGGAAGGTCCGCATCGTCGTACGCGTCGGCCAGGGTGAGCAGCACCCGGTACGGCTCGTCCCGCAGGGCCTCCACCGCCACCCGGGCCAGCGACTCGTCACCCTGGTACTCGGTGGAGCAGGTGACCAGCACCCATGGGTCCCCCGGCTCGGCGAGGTAGGCCGGCGCCGGCGCCGGCGGGTCCCAGGGCTGGAACCCGACCAGGGCCACGTTGGCCGGCAGCGAGCGCCGCGGGTACTCCAGGGGCGCCCCGGTCATGCCGAGGACCAGGTCCGGCGGGCCGTACATGTCCAGCGGGGAGCGGAACGCGGGTAGCCCCGAGGTGGCCCGGAGCGCATTCAGTCCCGGCAGCAACGCCTTGCCGAAGAGGTGCTCGACCACCGGCCACAGCACCGCGTCGCGCACTCGGCCGAGCAGACCGCGGACCGGCGGAAGCCCCAGGCTGTAGGGCGGGATGCCCGGCTCCGGCAGGGGCAGAAGCGACGGCATCGCGAGCACCCACGGCAGGCCACTGGCCTCGGCGCGTGTCATGGCTCCGTAGGCATTGATGTCGACGATCAGGAGGTCGGGGCGGTGCTCGGCGATCGCCGCGTCCAGGTCCGCACCGTCCAGCGGCGCCCGCTGCATGATGTCCTGCAGCCCCGTCACCAGCCGTTGCTTGTCCGACGTCGCCTCGTGGTCGCGCACCCGAAACTCGCTCACCCGCACATCGACGGGAGAACCGTCCAGACCGACGGCGGCGAGCTGCGGCAGGCCCTCGGCGAGCGTGCGCACGTGGATGTCGTGACCTCGTCGGCGTAGCTCCAGCAGGCCGGGAACCAGCGGGAACAGGTGTCCGGTGGCCGGTGAGGTGTAGGTGAGGATGCGGGCCATGGTGGTCTCCCGTCAGAATCGTGGCCGAAGTTTTCAGTAGTGTATGATACAATTGAATAGTGTCAAGTACTACTGAAAATGCGCGGCGGACCTACCGGATGGGTGCCCGGGCCGAAGCCGCCCGGCGCACCCGTGAGGCCATCCTCGACGGCGGTGAGCGGGCCTTCACCGACCGGTGGTACGACGAGGTCACGCTGGCCGACGTGGCGCGGGAGGCGGGGGTGTCCCAGCAGACCGTGGTCAACCACTTCGGCTCGAAGGAGAACCTCTATCTCTGCGGCCTCACCGAACGGTTCGCACCCCGGGTTGCCGCCGCGCGGGCGGAGGTCGCCATCGGCGACATCCGGTCGGTGGTCCGGGCCGTGGTGGAGGACTACGAGCAGACCGGCATGGGCACGATGCGGGTGCTGGCCCTCGCCGAGCGCCAGCCGACGCTGGCCGAGGCAACGAGGAACGGACGCACCTACCACCGGGACTGGGTCGCGGACTCTCTCGCACCCCGGCTGGCCGGGCGGTCGGAGGCCGACCGGGAGCGCACGGTCAGCCTGGTCACCACGGTGCTGGACGTCCGGACCTGGTACCAGCTGCGCCAGGAGGAGGGCCGCAGCGTCGCCCAGACGCGGGAGGACCTCGGCCGACTCGTCGAGGCCGTGCTGGCCGACCAGTGAGCCCTCCGGGACGTTTCTCCGCACCGGGTCCCGAACACGGCCGGAAAGGGCCGATCCCGCGTTCGGATGTGACCTTGACCTCGTGCCGAGAGACGTGCGGGCCGAGTCGGTCGAGGGTCAGTGCGCCGGCAGCGGGGTCTGGGCGGCGAGCCCGCTGTGCGGGCCGAGGTGCACCTGGCCGTCGACCACGTCGGCCTCACCCACGGTGACCACCGGGACCAGCTCGCGACCCACGGAGACCTTGGTCGGCGCGTCCGCGAAGTTCACCACCAGGGTCGTGCTGCCGCGTTCCACCAGCAGCCAGCCGGCGTCGTCGTCGTAGCGGGCGAGGCCGGCGTAGAAGCGGGGGTCGGTGAAGTCCGGGTGGGTCCGCCGGATCTCGAGCAGTCGGGTGGTCAGGTCCAGCAGCCCCGCCTGATTCGGCTCGGTCAGCTCGTCCCAGTTCAGCTTGGAGGCTGCGAAGGTCTCCGGGTCCTGCGGGTCCGGCACGTTGCTGGTGTCCCAGTCCATGGCCGCGAACTCCTCCAGCCGGCCCTTCCGCACCGCCTCGCCGAGCTCGGGCTCCGGGTGCGAGCTGAAGAACCGGAACGGCGTGGTCGCGCCCCACTCCTCCCCCATGAAGATCATCGGCGTGAACGGGCTGAGCAGGGTGACCATCGTGGCCAGCGCCTGCTGGGCCGGGTCGATCTTGGCCGACAGCCGCTCCCCCGTCGCCCGGTTGCCGATCTGGTCGTGGTTGTCCCAGCAGACCACCAGCCGCCAGGCCGGCGTACGGAAGGTGTCGATGGGCCGCCCGTGCGTCCGGTGCCGGAAGCTCGACATCGTTCCGGTGTGGAAGAACCCGTCGGTGACGACCTTGCCCAGCGCGTCGAGGGAGCCAAAGTCGGCGTAGTAGCCGCTGGTGTCGCCGGTCAGGCTCACGTAGAGCGCATGGTGGAAGTCGTCGCTCCACTGCCCGGCCAGCCCGTAGCCGCCGCCCTGCCGGGCGGTGATCAGCCGTGGGTCGTTCAGGTCCGACTCGGCGATCAGCGACAGCGGCCGACGAAGGAACGCACTGCGGGCCGAGACCTCGATGTCCATCTCCTCGAGCAGGTGCACCGCCCGGGTGTCGTGAAGGGCGTGCACGGCGTCCAGCCGCAGCCCGTCGACGTGGTAGTCGGTGAGGAACATCAAGGCGTTGTCGATGATGTAGCGGCGGACCTCGTCGGAGTCCGCACCGTCCAGGTTGGGCGAGGAGCCCCAGGTGTTCAGCCCTGAGGACAGGTACGGGCCGAACTCGGGCAGGTAGTTGCCGCTGGGTCCCAGGTGGTTGTAGACCACGTCCTGGATCACCGCCAGGCCCCGGGCGTGGCAGGCGTCGACGAACTCCTGGTACGCCTGCGGTCCCCCGTAGGACTCCTGCACCGCGTACCAGAGCACGCCGTCGTAGCCCCAGTTGTGGGTCCCGTTGAAGGCGTTGACCGGCATCAGCTCGACGAAGTCGATGCCCAGCCGGACGAGGTGGTCGAGCCGGTCGATCGCCGACCGCAGGGTGCCCTCCGGGGTGAAGGTGCCGACGTGCAGCTCGTAGATCACCCCGCCGGCCAGCTGCCGACCCGTCCAGCTCTGGTCGGCCCAGGAATGGGTGTCCGGGTCGAAGGTGCGCGACAGGCCGTGCACCCCGTCCGGCTGCCGGCGCGATCGGGGGTCGGGCAGCACGCGGTCCTCGCCGTTCAGCCGGAAGCCGTAGTCGAACTCGCCCTCGCCGTCCGCCGGCAGCGGGCCAGCCGGCCGCCACCAGCCGCCCTGGTCCCGCTCCATCGGGACGGTCTCGGTGTTCGTCGCCCCGACGGGCTTGACGACCAGGTCGACCGCCGACGGAACCGGCGCCCACAGCACGAACGCTGCCTTGCTCACAGCTCACACCCCACCAGGACAGGTTCCGGAACCAAGGTCACACCGAACTTCGCGCGTACGCCGTCCCGCACCTCGCGGGCCAGCTCCAGCACGTCGCTCGCCTTTGCTGTACCCCGGTTGGTCAGAGCCAGCGAATGTTTCTCCGACAGCCGGGCCGGGCCGCGGCCGTAGCCCTTGCCGAAGCCGGCGGCGTCGATCAGCCAGGCGGCGCTGGTCTTGACCCGCCCGTCCGGCTGAGGGAACCGGGGGGCGTCGGCCGGCAGGGTGGCGGCCTCGGCCTGCGGCAGCACCGGGTTGGTGAAGAACGAGCCGGCGCTCCAGGTGTCCGGGTCCTTCTCGGCCAGCACCATCCCCTTGCTGGTGCGCAGGGCGAGGACCGCGGCGCGTACGTCGGCGGCCGACGCCCGCTCGCCCACGGCGATGCCCAGCTTCCGGGCCAGCTCGGGATAGCGGACCGGTCCGGACAGGGTGCCCAGCTTGAGCTGGAAGGTGACGGCCGTGACCACGTAGCGTCCTTGGGTGTGCCCTGAGCCTGTCGAAGGGCGGACTTCGACAGCCTCACGCCGCATCTCGTCGTCCGGTCCGGTGGGGTGCTTGAAACGGGACGTGCGGTAGCCGAACCGGCACTCGACCGCGGAGAAGGTGCGGATCCGCCCGGTGGCCCGGTCCAGGGTGCGGACCTGGGTGATCACGTCGCTGACCTCAGCCCCGTACGCGCCGACGTTCTGGATCGGGGTGGCGCCGGTCAGCCCCGGGATGCCGGACAGCGCCTCCAGACCGACCATCCCCGACCCCACGGTGTGCGCGACCAGGTCGTCCCACGGCTCGCCGGCCGCGACCCGGAGGGTGGCGCCGGAGCAGGCGTCGGCCTCGGTGGTGATGCCGCGCAGGTCGACCCGGACGACGGTGCCGGCGAAGCCCTCGTCGGCGACCAGCAGGTTGGATCCACCGCCCAGCACCAGCACCGGCTCGTGCGCCTCGTCCAGCCGGGCGAGGGTGGGGACGAGCTCGGGCTCGGAGGTGACGGTGACCATCCGGCGGGCCGGCCCGCCGACCCGCAGGGTGGTGTACCCGGCCAGCGGGACATC
>DATHBQ010000065.1:0-19892 GCA_035296105.1 Propionibacteriaceae bacterium
GTCGCCGTGCCGCTGCTCGTCCGCCCCGAGCTGTCGGCCGCCCTGTGGCCATGGAACCTCACTCCGCTGACGGCGCGGATGGTCGCGGCCTGGCTGCTGGGGTTCGGCCTGGCGGTGGTTCTGGCCGGGTGGCAGGCCGACCTGGCGCGGCTGGACATCGCGGCCGCCGCGTACGGGCTGCTCGCGGTGCTGGAGCTCGTCGTGCTGGCCCGCTACCCGGAAACGGTGCGCTGGGGGTCGCCCGCCGCCTGGGTGTACCTGGTCCTGGCGGTGTCGATCCTGCTCAGCTCGGTGTACGGGCTGAGCCGGCTGCGCGGGGGCAGACTGGTCCGGCGCCCGCTCGCCAGGCAGGACGGGCTGCCGTAGCGTGTCCGCGTGACTGAGTCGTCGCTGCTCAAGACCACCATCGTGGTGATGGGCGTCTCGGGGTGCGGCAAGAGCACGGTGGCGCGGCAGCTGGCCGAGCGGCTCGGCTGGCCGATGGCCGAGGGCGACGACTTCCACCCAGTGGCGAACAAGGCGAAGATGGCCGCCGGTACGCCGTTGACCGACGAGGACCGCCGACCCTGGCTCGAGTCGCTCCGGGACTGGATCGACCGCCAGCCCTCGCACGCGATCCTCACCTGCTCGGCGCTGAAGCGGTCCTACCGCGACATCCTGCGCGCCGCCCGCGGCCGGATCCGCTTCCTGCACCTCGACGGATCCCCGCACGTGCTCGGCCAGCGGATGGCCGCCCGGAAGGGGCACTTCATGCCCGCGGCCCTGCTGCTGTCGCAGCTGGAGACCCTGGAGCGGCTGGGGCCGGACGAGGATGGAACGGTGGTCGACATCGACGCAACCGAGAGCGAGATCGTCGACCTGGCGCTGCAGCGGCTCCGGCTCCCCGTCTGAACGAGGGCGTCAGGACCGCGTGCCGTAGTAGCGGACCAGGTCGCCAAGAGTGGCGTACCCGGTGCGGCAGCTGGGCTGGGTCTCGCGATCGGTCTGCACCGGCGCGTACGCCCCGCTCCGGCGCGGCGTGTTGGCGCCGCACTGGACCTCGAGCTGGCCTGACGTCATGGCCGCGTCCATCGAGGTGATGCTGGCCTCGGACATGACCCAGCCGAGCGGTGCGCCGATCTCCGGCTGGGTGACCCGGTCCACCACCACGACCCGGCTGGGGAAGTGGTTCTCCAGGTCGGTGCAGGCGGCGGCGGTGCCGGGGCAGAACCCGTTGAGCTCCACCGCGGACCGAGCGCGTTCCAGCAGGGCGTCGTTGCCGCCGAGGCTGCGGCCGCTGCGCAGGTAGGTGAGCAGCGGAACCGCGAGCTCCGAGGTCGGTGAGGTATCGACCGCCGGCTGCACCACCCGGCGGTCGCCGTTGGTCAGGAAGACCACGATCGGCACCACCAGCGGCTCGGTCGATGACGGCTGGGCCAGGACCCCGGCGTTGTGGTTGCGGACCAGGCTCAGCCAGTCGTCGGAGAGATCGGTGATGGTGGCCAGCCCGGAGTTCTCGATGTAGCCGCCGTCGACCAGCTGGGTCCGGGGCCAGTAGGGCCGGGCCTTGCCGTCCTCGGTCTCGTTCGGCGGGCAGGGGCCGATCACCGCGCTCGGAGTGACGTAGGGGAACCGGGCGGTGAGCAGAGCGGCGGTCGCCGCGCGAATCCGGCCCAGGCAGGACGCCGGGTCCGAGCCCGGCACGAAGGGCCCGTACGCGGAGAACAGGTCGATCGTCCGGGCGCCGGGACCGGGTGCCTTGTCACAGCTCAGTTCTGGGTCGAAGCTGGCGGCGCCGGTCTCGGTGACCGTCTGGCCGGGGCTCACCTGGCTGACCCAGACCCGGCAGGCGTGCTTGACGTCGGAGGAGTTCAGGACCAGCTGACCGGTGGTCGGGGACAGCTCTTCGGTCGGGGTGAGGTAGTCCCGGTCGCCCCAGTCGAGACCGCCGGCGCCCGGTGCGGCGGCCCAGCCGTCCTCGATCATCCGGGCCCGGTCCTTCCAGGTGGTGCCGTCCGTCTCGAACCAGCGCGGGACCGGCACACCGCTGGCCCCGTAAACCAGGTCGCGGACGAAGGTGCCGTCGGCCGCCCGGGAGAGGATGCGCGGCGCCGCCATCTGTTTGACCGCGTCCACCGCGGCGGCGGCATTGGGCGAGTCCGGCGTGCCGCTGAACCGGGCCACCGTCAGCCCGACCGAGCCGCCACTGGCCCCGGTGGAGAACAGCGCCGACCGCTCGCCGCAGGTGGTGTCGGCGATGGCCTGTAGCCCGCGCACCGTCCAGTACGCGGCGCGGATCCCGCCCCCCTCGGCGGCGATCAGCAGCATGGGGCGGACCGGTCGCCCGCCCACCGTGGTGAGGCACGGCTCCGGTGCGTCGAGCCAGGCGCGGAACGAGCCCGCCATGGTCAGCCGGGTGTCGTTGGCGGTCGGAGCGGTCGTGCCGCGGTCGACCTCGTGGATGCTGCTCTGCCCGCCGAACAGGCTGACCAGGACCAGGGTCAGCGCCAGCAGGCTGACCAACGGCGACCGGCGCATCCGGAAGAAGCGGAACACCTCCGCCGTCGGCCGGTCCTGGATCACCAGCGCGACCGCGGACAGCATGCCGGCGATGCAGCCCAGGGCCAGGGTGGCCGTGGCGGCCAGGCCGATGGCGCCCGCCACCGAGGGAAGGAGTCCGAGCAGCACGAACAGTGCGACCGTGCCGACCAGGAAGACCCAGCTGCCGACCGGGATGTCGGCCCTGCGTCGGCTCCGAAGGTCGATCGTCTGGCCCGCGGCCAGCTGCCGGATCCGGCGGGCAGCGATCCACCGGAGGACGACCATGGCGGCGATCCAGGGCCCGATCACCGCGGCACCGCCGATGAGCAGGAAGACCCAGATCCGACCCAGCGGAGCGGTCCCGGGAACGAGCAGCAGCGGAACGTACGCGCGGAACAGGCTGAGCCCGCCGACGGTGATGACGGCCAGACCGGCGATCGTCCCGGTCAGCCGGACGGCGGTCAGCTCCCGGTCGTCGAACCGCGGCGGCGCGTCGTAGCGGTACTCCTCGGGATGACGGCGCCAGCGCCGGCGCAGCAGCCGGGAGCCGAGGATGATCAGGACCGGCAGGAGGAAGAACGCAGCGAGGCGGCGGAGCAGGATGTTGTCGCCGTGGCCGGTGGCCACCGCCAGTATCGCGCCCAGCACGGCGACCACCGGACCCACCAGCCAGACCCACAGGTTGGCCGACTCCTCGTCGACCCGGGGCTCGGAAGGCGGGTCGAGCTTCGGGTGGCGGAAGGCATAACCGGACCGGTAGTGCCCGACGACGATCAGGAACCCGCCGAGGAGGAGCGTGAGGACGATCGAGATCGCCGCGTGCCCGGCTCCCACCGCGCCGTCGGAGATCCAGCGGCGCTGCGCGTCGGGCAGCTGCTCGAGGATCGCTGCGCCCGACGGCACGGAGAGGATGAACAGCGCCACCACGGGCACGAACGCGAAACGCTGATGGACCACGGCTCTGCGGCCTCGCCGCAGTCGGGCGGTCATGCTCCGCTCGTCATCCAGACGGCGTGGGCTGGTGACCGCGCTGAGGACAACCGAGCCGAACACGGCGAGGACGGCCAGCCACTTGAGCGTGGTCGTGACGATCAGGACCACCGGCCAGGGGCCGAACAGCCCGGGCCAGGAGAGCACGTTCTCGATGAAGTCGATGGCGACAAGGGTCAGCAGTGCCCAGTTCCCGAAGGTGCGCCAGCGACTCCGGGAGACGGTCCGGATGACCTCCCGCAGCAGGAAGAAGTAGACCAGGATGAAGGCGACGTCCGCTGCCGTGAACAGCCGGAGCAGGTATGCGTAGCCGTCCGGGTCGCTGAGCTGGCCGGGCTCGCTGACCACCCGCCAGCCCTGCAGGTTGATGCCGCTGAGCACGTCCGGACCGAACAGCACCCGGAAGGTCCAGCCGTGTCCCTCCCGATCCAGGATCCGGCCGGACTGGACGTTGATCGCGGTCAGGATGACCGCGACCGCCACGGCCACCGCACACCCGAGGGCGAACAGGAGTCCGCGGACCTGCCGGTGGGTGTCGGCCCCGATGGACTCCCCGGTCTCCGGGCGGGCCTGCTCGGCCCTGGCCGGTGTCGGACCCGGATCCTGCGTGGCCGGCGTGGAGCTCGGAGCCGGGAGGGCTTGATCCGGGGACGCGGAGTCCGTCGGCGGTCGATCCACCACCTCGGTGCGTCTGGGCTGGTCCATGCCGCGACTCCTGCTCTTGTGGGTTCATTGTCCAAGAGTCGGCTGGGTCTGTCCTACGTACATCGGCAAATCGGATGGCAGGCGAATCCCTGGACAGTCGTGCCTCGTGCGGAGTAATTCTGGGGGAGGTCAGATGTCCTTCAGTGCTCGTCAAAGGGGGAACGGCATGTCTCTCGACGCATCGACCAAGTTGCTCAACTCCTACCTCGATACCCTGTTCAGCGGTGGAGACTTCGCCCAGTACTTCTCCGATGACGTTGCCTGGACCACCATGGAGACCGGTGATCAGGTCCACGGTCGAGAGGCGGTACGCGACTACATCGTGGCTCTGCACATGCAGTCGTTCGACGCCCACGCCGAGGTCAGAAGCCTCACGGTCGGCGAGGCGACCGCGGCCCTGGAAGCGGACTTCGTGGGCACCCACATCGGCGAGTTCGCGGGGTTGCCGCCCACCCGCGCTGCGCTGCGGGTGCCGTACTGCGTGGTCTACGACCTGGCGGACGGCGCCATCCGCGCGCTTCGCGGCTATATCCCGATCGCCCTCATGGTGTCGCAGCTCCGGGCCGCCGGCACCGCGGAGACCTAGAGTCGGTCAGTCCGGCGGCTCCGGCGCGGGCTGGCAGCGCGGACACCACCAGGTCCGCCGCCGCTCCGGGTCGCCGGCGACCTCTGCCGTCACCTGGATCAGGGTTCCGCAGCGCCGGCACGGCTGGCTGGCCCGGCCGGCGACCCAGTGGTCCTGACCGCGCCGGTTGTTGCCCGTCGTCACCTGGTACGCCCCGGGCACCAGGGCCGAGTGCCGCAGCGTCCGGGCGGCCAGCCGGACCAGAGCCGGCAGGTCGACCTCACCGACCGGGGTCCACGGGTTGAGGCCGCGCAGGAAGCACAGTTCGTTGACCCACAGGTTGCCGAGTCCGGCCAGATTCCGCTGGTCGAGCAGCGCGGCGGTGATCGCCCGGTCAGGCTCGCGCGCCAGCCGGACGATGGCGTTGTTCGCGTCCCAGTCGGCCCGCAGCGGGTCGGGTCCCAGGTGGCCGACCACCTCGTGCTCCGCGGCGGTGGGGAGCAGCTCGACCACCGGGATCAGCAGCCCGTACGCGGTGGGGCCGTCGACGGCGGCCAGCAGCACCCGGATGTCGGCGTCGAGCGACCGGGGGAGCGCCTTGCCCGGCCGCACCACCGACCAGGACCCGTCCATCCGCAGGTGGGTGTGCAGGGTCTGCCCGGTGTCGAACCGGGTCAACAGGTGCTTGCCGTGGGTGTCGTGCTCCAGGACCGTGGCGCCCACCAGGTCGGCCCCGACCAGGGCGGCGACCCGCAGCTCACCGCGTGCCAGCGTGCGTCCCTTCAGCGCCGCATCGAGCTTGCGCGCCTCCTTGTAGATGCTGTCGCCTTCGGGCATCAGCTGTCCGGGACAGACGAGCGACGGGCGGTCCGGAACAGGTCGACCAGCTGGCCAGTGGTGGTGGCGTCCTGGGGCTCCTTGTCGTCGCGCCACCTCCCGGTGAAGCGCGGGAACCGCATGGCCAGACCGGACTCCGGCTGCAGCTCTCCCCAGCCGGCGGTGTGGTTGGGCGACACGGCGAGCTCGGCGCTGAGCACCTCCAGCACCAGACCCGGCTCGCACCACAGGTCCGCCGGCACTCGGGAGTCGACCCGCGGGTGTCGTCCGGGCCGGATCAGCGGCGCCAACCGCTCCCGCAACGCCACCAGGTCGGCGTCGGAGAACCCGGCCCCGCACCGCCCTACCGTGCGGTAGAGCTCGGCCTCGGGGTCGTACGCGGCCAGCAGCACCGCCCCGTAGCTGCCCGTCCGCCGCCCGCGCCCGGCGTAGGCGCCGACGACCACCAGGTCGACGGTGTCGGCCAGCTCGGTGCGGTAGTCCCGCTTCAGCTTGATCCAGGACCAGCCGCGGTTGCCCGCCCGGTAGCCCGACTGGGGGCCGGTGTTCTTGCAGATGAGGCCCTCGCAGCCGTCGGCGATCGCCTGGGTGAAGGTGGCGTCCAGCGCCTCGGGCTCGCTCACCTGCTGGGTCGTGGTCAGCTGCAGCCGGTCAGACAGGTCAAGCGCCTCGGCCAGCCGGGCCCGGCGCTCGGGATAGGGCTGGTCGGTCAGGTCCTCACCGTCGGCGTACAGCAGCTCGAAGCAGAACAACCCGACCGGGACGTCCTGCGCAGCCTGCTCGATGCCGTGCTTGCGGCGCCGGAACATGACCTCCTGGAACGGGCGGAGCTCTCCGGCCGCGGCGTCGTACGCGACGATCTCTCCCTCGACGATCGCCTCCCGGTGCCGCAGGCCGGTGCTCAGCAGCTCCACCACGTCGGGGAACTGGGCGCTCACCCGCTCCTGCCGGCGGGTGAACAGCTCGATCTGTCCGTCCGCGGTGCGGTGGGCCTGCACCCGCATGCCGTCGTACTTGTGCTCGGCCGCGCAGGTGCCGCCGAGCTTGGCCAGGATCTCGGCGGCGTCGGAGAGCCGCTGGGCCAGCATCACCCGCGCCGGATGACCGGGTCGGACCCGCAGGTCGGCCACCGCGTCGAGGCCGCCGCTGACCAGCGTGGCCGCGACGAGGCCGAGGTCGCAGCAGATGTTGTACGCCCGCTCCAGGGCCGGCCGGTCGGCCCGGCCGCCGGCGTGCACCACGGCCAGAGCATCCAGGATGGTCGGTGTCCCGATGCCCAGCCGGAGGTTCCGGGTGACCAGCCGCATCAGGTAGCGGCCCTCCAGCGGGGTGGCCGACGCCAGCAGCCCCCCGAGCAGGTCGAGCTTGCGGCCCTGGGAGCCGGTGCCCTCGGCCCGGGCCAGCTCGTGCAGGGTCTCGACGACGTGCTCCACCTGGAGGGTGGCCGGCCGGTCCGCGGCCCGGGCCTGCAACAGCTGCTCGGTGGCCTCGCCCAGGTCGCCGACCTGGCGGACGGTGGCCACGACCTCGTCCTGCGGAACAGCGGTCGCGGTCGCCACCGCCCGGACGGCCAGCTTCTCGGCCAGTCCGAGGTCCACGGCGGCGAACTCCGGAGCGACCATGCCCTGGCACAGGTAGCAGACGGTCGGCAGCACCGGGTCCGGAGTCTGCCGGACCAGCTCGGCCAGCCGGTCGATCAGGACCAGGCGCCCGGTTGCCCGCTCCAGATCGGCGTACGCCTCGGCGACAACGGCATAGTCCACGGCGCCATCATGGCTCAGGAGGCGTTGGCCGCGCCCGGGAGGCGAGCTCGGCGGCGGTGGCCAGGGTGGCGTGCACCCGCTCCCGGGCCTGCGCTCCCGGCCGGTTGTAGACCCGTTGGCTGGGGTGCGGCGCCTCGAGCAGGGTCAGGTCGCGGGCCAGCAGCTCGGGACGCAGCGGCAGGACCGCGCGTGCGGCCGCCCGGCCGAAGCAGGCGACCACCCGCAGCTCGGGCAGCAGGTCGAGCAGCCGGCCCAGCCAGGCCAGTCCGGCGGTGATCTCGGCCGGGGTCGGCGAGCGGATCTTGTCCGCACTGCCGACGTACCAGGGGACGGCGTTCCACACCAGCACCAGCCGCCGATCCAGTCCGACGGCGTCGAGTCCGCGCCACAGGTTCGCCGCCGCCGTGTCGTCGTTGTCCACCGAGATCAGCCCAGTCGTGTAGCCGCCGGCCCGCGAGGGGGTCTCGAGCAGCAGCAGCACCCGGGCGTCGATCCCGCCGCCGTCCGGGTCCGCGCCGGGTACTACGGAGCTGGTCGCAGCGGCGATCTGCGCGGACAGTCGGTTGATCGGGGCGACGTGCGGCTCGGTCGAGCGCGCGTACTTGGCGGCGAGGAACGCCGCATCGCGGTGGCGTCGCGGGCCGGCCTCGACCATGGGTCAGGACAGCCGCTCGGCGATTGCGCGGCCGAGAGCCTGGCCGGACAGGTACGCGGCCTCGACCCGGGACTTGCCGTGCCAGCCGTCGCCGCAGACCCCCAGACCGTCGTCGCCGAGGAAGTAAGGGTCGTCACGCTGCTTGGTGGGCCGGGCGAAGGACCAGCGGTGCACCCGGGCGTACACCGGGTCGGTGGGGATCGCCAACCGCTTCCGCAGAGCGTCGACCATCGGGGTCAGCGCCGCGTCCGGGTCCTCGAGTCGGCCGGCGGCGAAGTCGGTGGTCGAGTGGGCGACCAGGACCGGTGCGTCGTCCCCGCGGCGGCGACCGTCGTCGGCCACCCAGGCCAGCACCGGGTCCCCGTTGACGAAGGCGCCGTCGAAATCGGTCCAGGCCCGGGCCGGCCAGCCGGCGGACAGGGCCAGCACCGGCTCGTACGGATCGTCCAGTGCGGCGAGCGCCCCGGCGTACGCGGGGTCCAGCAGTCGCCGGGCCTGCGGGTCCGGCATGGCCAGGACGATCGCGGCGTACGAGGCTCCGGCGACAACCAGGCCGGGATCGATGCGCTCGACGGTGGTCGATGACCGGACGTCCAGCCCGCCGGCCAAGTCCTCGACCAAGCTGCGCAGTCCGCCTGGCGCCGCCCAGCGCATCGGTCCGCCGGTCGAGGACCTGTCGGGGTCCCCGTAGACGGTGAAGGTGTCCGTCCACTCCCGAGCCAGTCCCCGGCGCTGCCAGTCGGCGACCACCGCGCCGAAGGCCGGGCTGGAGACGGTGAAGTAGGAGGCGCCGGTGTCCACCGGCCGGCCCTCGGTGGTTCGGCTGGCCATCCGGCCACCCAGCCGACGGCCGCGGTCGGAGATCAGCACCGGCAGTCCGGCCCGCTGAACCTCGAGCGCCGCAGCGATGCCGGAGATGCCGCCGCCCACGACCAGAACCGGATCCACCGGGTCATCGTGCCAGCCGGTGTCTGGCCCGTCGCGCATCGGTCATCCCGGGTGGGGTAGAACCAGGTCAGGAGTAGGGCAACCGCAAAGGAGCAAGCATGAGTGACATGTCGCAGGCGCAGAGCCAGACCGGCGGGGACCCGTTGGACGTGGTCAACGCGACCGGCACCGAGGACGACGTGATGCCGGGACCGGCGGCCGTCGACGCCGACGACTCGGGCGAGGACGGCGGGGACGACGTCTCCGGGCAGGCGATGGACATGGTGAATGCGGACCCGGCACCGGAGGGTGGCGCCTCACTCGATCCGCCGGGTGCGGAGCCGCCGGCCGCGGAGTCCGGCGTCGACCCGCTCCAGGGGACCGAGGCCTCACAGGTCCAGGTGCCCGGCGAGGCCGGCGGCAGCCTGGAGTCGGGCGCCGACCCGATGCCGGACATGTCCGGCACCACCCCGTCCTGACATCCCGGGTTGCCAGCGTGGGTGGTCGCTGGAGCAGCCACCCACGCTGACATGCGGGGTGTCTACTCGCCGCCCTCCTTGAGCTCGACGGTGATCGGCTGGAAGGACTTGCCGTCCACGTCGACCCCCTCGGCCCGCAGCTCCTCCAGCGCCTTGGTGATGTAGGTGCTGGACTTGGCGGTCTCCGGCGGAGCGGCGCTGATGATCGTCTTGCCGGTCTCGTTCTTGGTGGTCAGCGCGATGTCCACCGTCTGCTTCCACGCCTCGTCGGAGATCGTGCCGATCCCGCTGGTGGAGGGCCAGATCAGCTTGTTCACCTCGTTGGTCATCCACAGTTGATGGCTCTCACCCAGCGTCGACCCCGCATCGGCGACGATCGTGGCCGCCTCCTCCGGGTTGTCCCGCGCGTAGATCCAGCCCTTGATCGAGGCCTTGATCAGGCGAGTGGTCTGGTCCGCGTACGCCGGGTCGGACAGCTTGTCCGAGTTCGCCCAGATGGCGTCCTGGAGCATGGCGGTCCCGACGTCGTTCCAGTCGATGACGTTCAGGTCCTCGGGCTTGAACAGCTCGCCGGTCGCCGGGTTCTTGCTCTCCAGCACCTGCGCGTACTCGTTGTAGGTCATCGCCTGCGCCGCGTCGATGTCGCCGGCCAGGAAGCCGTTCATGTCGAACGCCTGCTGGATCAGCGAGATGTCCTTGATGTCCACGCCGTTCTTCTGCATCCCGGCGAAAAGCTCCCACTCGTTGCCGAAGCCCCAGCTGCCCACCTTCTTGCCGGCCAGCTGGGCCGGTGAGGTGATGTTCTTGTCCTTGAACGAGATCTGCGTGGTAGCGCTGCGCTCGAAGATCTGCGCCACGTTGGTGATCTTCGCGCCCTGCTCGATCGAGCCGAGCACCTTGGGCACCCAGGAGATCGCGTAGTCCACGTCACCGGCCGACAGCACGTCCTGCGGCACGATGTCCGGTCCGCCCTCGACGATCTCGACGTCGAGGCCCTCCTCCTCGTAGTACCCCTGATCGACCGCGGCGTAGTAGCCCGCGAACTGGGCCTGGGCCACCCACTGCAGCTGCAGCTTGACCGGGGTCAGCTCCCGATCGCTCGCGGACGCGCCCCCCTCCGGCGCCGAGTCCTCGGCACCGCCACCGCAACCGGCCAGCACCAGCAGCGCCGTCACCAGGCCGAGGGCCAGCGCCCTTCCTCTCCTTCTGCCCATCCTCATCCCTCCAGGTTGTCCGGCGGTCAGCGGGTCTGCTGATGCCGGGTCGTCCATCCCTCCAGGCCCAACGCGGCGCCGTAGAACACCAGGCCGAGCACGATCGAGCCGAGCACGTACGCCCAGGCCAGCGGGTAGTTGCTGCTCGCCGCCGCCGAGGTGATCGACTTGCCGAGCCCACCGACCGGGCCGCCGAAATACTCCGCCACCAGGGCCGAGATCACCGCCAGCGAGGAGGCGATCCGCAGGCCGGTGAAGGCGTACGGAGCGGCGGTCGGCAGGGTGACCGCGAGCGCCGACTGGGTCCCGGTGGCGGCGTAGGTCCGCATCAGGTCCCGGTGCACCGGCCGGACCTGGCGCAGCCCACGCAACGTGTTGACGTACACCGGGATCAGCACGGCCAGCGCGGCGACCAGCTGTCGCGCCGTCTCCTTGTCGGCGCCGTACATCGTGTACAGCACCGGGGCCAGCGCCACGATCGGCATCACGGCCAGCGCGGCGACGATCGGCGCGGCCAGCTTGTCGAGCAGCCCGACCACGCTGGCCAGCACGGCACCAAGCACGCCGATCACCGCGCCCACGACCAGGCCGACCAGGGCGTTGGCCCCGGTGCGCAGGGCGCCAGCGAGGACGCTGCCCAGGTTGGCCACGAACTCCGCGCCGATGGCCAGCGGCGACGGCAGGATGTTGGGCTCGATCTCCAGCGCGACCACGAACAGCTGCCAGAGCCCGAGGAAGATCACCCCGAAGGCGATCGGGGCCAGCACCGCCCGGATCGCCGAGCCTCGGGCCAGGATGCGGGTGGGGACGGTGACGCTCGCCGAGCTCGTCGTGGCTACGGTCATGGTCGGCACTTCGACAGGCTCGGGGCGCATCTCATCGCGACTCCCGTCCGACCGCCGGCACCGGCGTCCCGTGCAGCGCCTCCCGCACCCGGGCCACGGCGCGGAAGAACGCGTCGTCCTCGCGCAGGGCGTCCTCGCGTACGCCGGTGCCGAGCACGACCGGCACCGTGGCGACGATCCGGCCCGGTCGGGGCGACATCACGACCACCCGGTGGGAGAGGAAGACCGCCTCGGGGATGGAGTGGGTGACGAAGACGACCGCCGCCTGCGTCTCGCCGGCGATCCGGACCAGCTCGTTCTGCATCCGCTCCTGGGTCATCTCGTCCAGCGCGCCGAACGGCTCGTCCATCAGCAGCAGCCGCGGCCGCTCGGCCAGCGCCCGGGCGATGGCCACCCGCTGCTGCATGCCGCCGGACAGCTGGTCGGGGTAGGCGTCGGCGAACTCGCCGAGCCCGACCATCTCCACCAGCTCGGCGACCCGGGACCGACGGGCCTCCTTGCCCACCCCGTGCAGCTTCAGCGGCAGCTCGATGTTGCCGCTGACGGTCCGCCACGGCAGCAGCCCGGCCTGCTGGAAGGCGATCCCGTACGCCTGGTCGAGCCGGGCCTGGCGGGCCGGCCGACCGAACACCTCGCAGGTCCCGGCGGACGGGGTGTCGAGGTCGGCGATCAGCCGGAGCAGGGTGCTCTTGCCGCAGCCGCTCGGCCCGATCAGGGAGACGAACTCTCCCGCGCCGACGTCGAGGTCGATGTCCTCCAGAGCGACGACGTCCGGGCCGCGGCGGTTGGGGAAAGTGCGGTGCAGTCCCGCGACGTGGACGGCGAGGTCCGAAGGGCGCCTCAACTCGCTCATGCCGGCACCTCGGCCCGGCCGTAGCGCCGCAGCGCCAATCCGACCAACGTCACGAACCCCGCCGCCACCAGGCCGAGCAGCACGGCGCCGAAGATCGGGGCCCAGGACTTGGCCGGGTCGCCTCCGGCGGACTGCGCGTACTCGATGATCAACCGGCCGATGCCGCCGCGCAGCCCGATCGACACCTCGGCGACCACGGTCCCGATCACCGCCGAGGCCGCGGCCAGCCGCAGCGCCGGCAGCAGGTAGGGCACGCTGGCCGGCAGTCGCAGCCGGACCAGGGTGGCCCACCAGCCGATGCCGTAGCTGCGCATCAGGTCGAGGTGGGTGGCCTCGGGCGACTTCAGCCCACGCAGCATGCCGACCGCGACCGGGAAGAAGGCCAGGTACGCCGCGATGACGGCCACCGAGTACTCGTTCTCCCAGGTGAAGGTGCCGATCTCGATGCCGGAACCCCAACGACGGACCAGCGGAGCGATCGCGATCAGTGGCACGGTCTGGCTGAGGATGACCCAGGGCAGGATGCCGGCCTCGGCGAGCCGCAGCCGCTGCATCAGCAGCGCGAGCAGCAGTCCGACGACGACGCCGATCAACCAGCCGGCGGCGGCGATGCGCAGGGAGAAGGCGCAGGCCTCCAGCACGGTCATCCACAGCGGGTCGCCGCGACGCCCGGTCGCCGGCTCGGCCAGCCGGGTCACCATCTCCCAGATGTGCGGCATCGCCCGGTCGCCGGTCCGTGGGGTGATCGCCCGACCGCCGACGACCAGGCCGTTGGCCGGCCCGTACGCCTTGTAGAGCTCCCAGACCCCTGCCATCACCAGCAACCCCAGCAGACCGAGGCCGACCCCCCGCAGTCGTGTCACCAATGCGCCCTGAGCCTGTCGAAGGGCGCTTCGACAAGCTCAGCGCGCATCTGCCCCTCTCATGACCGGGCCGTCACCTGCTCGCGGACCCGCGGCATGATCAGCTCGCCGTACGCCCGGAGGGTCTCCTCCTTGTTGTCGTGCTGCAGGTAGACCGAGAACTGGTCCACGCCGATCGCCTTGAGCTGCTCCAGCTTGGCCACGTGGTCGTCGGGGGTGCCCAGCAGGCAGAACCGGTCGACGATCTCATCCGGGACGAACGAGGTGTGCGTGTTGCCCGCCTGTCCGTGCTCGTTGTAGTCGTAGCCCTGGCGGCCCTTGATGTAGTCGGTCAGGGCCTGCGGGATCTCGCTGGTCTCGCCGTACTTGGCCACGATGTCAGCCACGTGGTTGCCGACCATGCCGCCGAACCAGCGGCACTGGTCGCGCATGTGCGCCAGGTCGTCCCCGACGTACGCCGGCGCGGCCACGCAGAACGTGATCGCGTCCGGGTCCCGGCCCGCCGCGGCCGCCGCCTCCCGTACGGAGGTGATCATCCACTTGGCGATGTCCACGTCGGCCAGCTGCAGGATGTAGCCGTCGCCGACCTCACCGGCCGCCTTGAGGGCCAGCGGCCCGTACGCCGCCACCCAGACCTCCAGCGCCGAGGACCGGGCCCACGGGAACTGCAGGTGCGAGCCCTTGTAGTCCACGGCCCGGCAGTTGGCCAGCTCGCGGATCACGTGGGTCGCCTCGCGCAGCTCGCGCACGGTGGTCGGCTTGCCGTTGGTCACCCGCACCGCGGAGTCGCCGCGGCCGATGCCGCAGACCGTCCGGTTGCCGAACATCTCGTTCAGCGTGGCGAACAGGGACGCGGTGACCGTCCAGTCGCGGGTGGCCGGGTTGGTGACCATCGGGCCGACGATCACCCGGTTGGTGCGGGAGAGGATCTGGCTGTAGAGGACGTACGGCTCCTGCCAGAGCAGGTGCGAGTCGAACGTCCACACGTACTCGAAGCCGTGTGCCTCGGCGAGCTCGGCGAGCTGGACCGTACGCCAGGCCGGCGGGTTGGTCTGCAGGACGACCCCGAACTCCATGTCTATTGGTCCTCCTGCGCGCGCATCGCGCTCAGATCCGCCGACGTCGTCGTCGCTCGTGAACCGAAAAGCGTGTTCACTCGTTCCTCCTCCGCTCGGCGGCGCGCGATTCCGACGCTCGCAGGTCGCACGCCAGCCTCATAGCAGGTACTGCGACAGGTCGCGCTTCTGGAACCGCCCGTGGCCCTTCGTCCCGACGTAACCCGACCCGTCCACCACCACCGCGCCGCGGGACATCACCCAGTCGACGTGGCCGTCGATCTCGTAGCCCTCCCAGGCCGAGTAGTCCATGTTCATGTGATGGGTCTTCTCCAGCCCGATGGAGGTGTGCCCGTTCGGGTCGTAGATCACCAGGTCGGCATCCGCGCCGGGCTGCACCACCCCCTTGCGCCCGTAGAGCCCGAACATCCGGGCCGGCGTGGTGGAGGTCAGCTCGACCCAGCGGGGCAGGGTGATCTGCCCGCTGACCACCCCGGCGTACATCAGGTCCATCCGGTGCTCGATGCTGCCGATGCCGTTGGGGATGGCCCGGAAGTCGCTGACGCCGAGCTCCTTCTGCTCCTTCATGCAGAACGGGCAGTGGTCGGTGGAGACCATCTGCAGGTCGTTGGTCCGCAACGCCTGCCACATGTGGTCCTGGTGGCCCTCGGCCCGCGACCGCAGCGGCGTCGAGCAGACCCACTTGGCCCCCTCGAACTTGCCCCACTGCTCGCCGTCGGCGCCGAGCTGCTCCTCCAGGGACAGGTAGAGGTACTGCGGGCAGGTCTCGCCGTAGACGTTCTGCCCGGCGTCACGGGCGGCGGCGATCTGGGCCACGGCCTGCTTGGCGCTGACGTGCACCACGTAGAGCGGCGCCCTGGTCAGGTGGGCCAGCATGATCGCGCGGTGGGTGGCCTCCTCCTCCATCTGCCAGGCCCGGGCGATGCCGTGGTAGTACGGGTCGGTCTTGCCCTGTTGGTAGAGCTGCTCGGCCAACACGTCGATGGCCGGGCCGTTCTCCGCGTGCATCATGGTCAGCAGCCCGGTCTCGGCCGACTTCTGCATCGCCCGAAGGATCTGCGCGTCGTCGGAGTAGAAGACGCCGGGATAGGCCATGAACAGCTTGAAGCTGGTGATCCCCTCGTCGATCAGGGTGTCCATCGCCTTGAGGCTGAACTCGTCGATGCCGCCGATGATCTGGTGGAACCCGTAGTCGATGGCACAGTTGCCCTCGGCCTTGGCGTGCCAGGCGGCCAGACCGTCCTCGACCCGCTCGCCGTAGCGCTGGACCGCGAAGTCGATGATCGTGGTGGTGCCGCCCCACGCCGCCGCCCGGGTGCCGGTCTCGAAGGTGTCCGAGGCGTTGGTGCCGCCGAACGGCAGCTCCATGTGGGTGTGGGCGTCGATGCCGCCGGGGATGACGTACTTACCGGTGGCGTCGACCACCGCGTCGACCGACGACGCGAGGTCGACCCCGAGCAGCGCCGACCCGGGAGCGAGGACGGCGGCGATCGTCTCACCCTCCACCAGCACGTCGGCGACCGCGGTCCCGGTGGCGTTGACCACCGTCCCGCCCTTGATCAAGGTCGTGCTCATAGCTCCTGCCCCCCTCCCTTCCCCCGGAAACCGGTCACCAACGACAGGTTCTGGGGGGTCGGAGGTGTCCTAAGTGACCGGTTTCCGCAGGAGACGGGGGAGGAGGGGCAGGAGGAGTACGCGATCATGGCTTGGCGATGGCGACGTAGGAGTCCGGACGCCGGTCCCGGTAGAACTGCCAGGAGTTGCGGACCTTGCGCACCATGTCCATGTCCAGGTCGCGGATGACGACCTCCTCGGTCTCCTTGCTGCCCATCGGCCCCACGAGGCAGCCGGTCGGGTCGACGAACTGGCTGGAGCCGTAGAAGGTCACCGCCAGGTCGCCGTACTCGTTGTCCTCGGTCCCGACCCGGTTGGGCGCGGCCACGAAGTAGCCGTTGGCCGCCGCGGCCGCCGGCTGCTCGATCTCCCACAGTCGCTCCGACAGCCCGGGCTTGGTCGCGTTGGGGTTGAACACGATCTGCGCGCCGTTCAGGCCCAGCTCGCGCCAGCCCTCGGGGAAGTGCCGGTCGTAGCAGATGTACACCCCGATCGGTCCCACCGCGGTCTGAAAGACCGGATAGCCGAGGTTCCCGGGCCGGAAGTAGAACTTCTCCCAGAACTTCTCCAGGTTGGGCAGGTGGTGCTTCCGGTACTTGCCGAGGACCTCGCCGGAGGCATCCACCACTACCGCGGTGTTGTAGTAGATGCCGGGCTGGTCCTCCTCGTAGATGGGCAGGATCATCACCATCGACAGCTCGGCGGCCAGCTTGGCGAACCGCTGCACGGTCGGTCCGTCCGCGGGCTCGGCGAGTTCGTAGTACTTGGTGTCCTCAGTGATGCCGAAGTACGGCCCGTGGAACAGCTCCTGGAAACAGATCACCTGGGCGCCCTGGTCCTTGGCGTCCCGGGCGAACTGCTCGTGCTTGTCCAGCATCGAGGCCACGTCACCGGTCCAGGTGGTCTGGGTGATGGCCGCCTTGACGATGGTCATCGGACCCCGCCCCCGAGGCGTACGCGCGGTGTCACGGAAACCAACTACCTCACATCCTCATCAGACTCTTTTGCGGTGTCGGCCAGCTCGGCCGGGTCGACGGTGCCGGTCGGGTCGTCCTCGACCGACAGGGAGCCGAACTCCTCCGGCTCGGTAGGGGCGCCGGTGTCGTCGCCTTCGATCGGCGCGGAATCGTCAAACGTGGGGGAGGACATGCTGAACTCTATCGCCGGGAACACCGCTAACGTGAGGATCGTGTTCGAAGGACTGCGCGCCGAGCTGGACGCCCTCGGGCTGACTCCGTTCGACATCACCCTGCCCGGCGAGGACGCGCCCGTCGCCCCCCTCGAGGGCGCCCTCCAGGTACGCCGGACCGAGCAGGACTGGGTGCTCGAGACGGTGGACTACGGCACCGGGTACCACCTGCTCAGCGTGGACACCGACGACAAGGTGCCCGAGATGGTGCTGGCGTACGTGTCCCGCCCCCTGCCGCCGGTGCGGCCGTTGCCGCGGGTCGAGCTGGACGGCATCGTGGGAAAGGTCGCCATGCACTACTTCGACCTCCGGGACCGGGCCCGGCAGGCCGGACCGCGGGGCATCGTGATCGACCTGCCTCCTGATCTGCCGGTCGACCGGGTCGGGGCGCTCGACGGCGTGCACACCTATCCGGTGGACACGCCGCTGGAGTTCCGCTCGCTGCCCCCCAGCGCCCTGCGGCCCGAGAACGACATGCACAAGTTCCTGACCACCACGGCGATCCGGGTCGGCGCCACCATCACCCCGCCCTGGTTCGGCCGGCCCGGCGGCGGGATCCGCTTCACCCTGCAGGAGCCTGGACTCGGTCTGCGGGACCTTGTCGTCTCCGGCGCCCTGCAGCGCATCCAGGTCCTCGAGCCTTAGGTCGTACGCCGGGCGCCGGGTCAGCGACGGGCGGCCAGCAGCGGGGCCCCGGTCGGATCCTGGAAGCTGGCGACGATGTCGTCCACGGTGGCATTGGCGGCGTGGGTGAAGAGAAGAGCCTGCTGCTCCGCGACCGGACCAAGAGGGAACGTGGCTCGGACTCCGTCGCCCTCGGCCACGAATTCGGTGGGGCCCTTGGTCACCGTGAAGCCGGCGGCCGGGCCGCGTACCCGAAGCTGGATCGGCTGCTGCCGCCGCCGCGTCCGGGCGATGGCGGCGGCCTCCATCACCAGCAGCCGGCGCGCGGCCGCCGCGGTCGAGGCAGTGGCCCGGATGGTGCGGTGCGCGCCGGCGAACGACCGGTACTCGAACATCCCGTGCCGGAAGCCGACGATGCGGCCGGTGTCCTCGTGGCCGACCGTGAGCACGTCACCCTCGGCGTCGGGTAGCCGGTACCAACCGATCTCCGCGGCCGTGGCGAGGACAGCCGCGATTTCGCTGTCGGCGCTTGAGTCGGGAGGCGGCGTCTCGGGCGGGCGCGACCGGAGAGTCGAGCGTGCCGGGCGGTTCCCCTTGGCGGAGTCGGCGATGCCGAGGTCGAACAACGGCTCGCCGTTGAGATTGCCGTAGCTCTGCACGATCTCCGCGGGAGCCACCTGGGCGGCCCAGCTGAAGGACAGCGCCGCCAGCTTGCCGAAGCGCCCGGGCGGAAAGACCGCCCAGCCACCGGGCCAGGTCAGCCGCTGACCCTCGGGGCCGTCCGTCAGCTCGGCCGACGGAGCCAGCCGCTCGTGGTCGATCGGCGGCCAGCCGCGGTCCGCCCGGCGGTCCTCGGCGAGGAGTAGGACCAGCAAGCGGTACGCCGCCGACTGATCGGAGAACCGGGCGACCGTACGCCGCACTCCCCGGGAGATCTTCTCCACCGAGGGCTCGCCCTCGCGGAGGGCCAGGGCGAACTGGACCTCCGGATCGCCGACCTCGAGCAGGGCGCCGTCACTCGGCGGCCACCGCTTGCGCTGGGTACCCGCCAGCAGGTCGTCGAGGAGGGCTTCGTCGAAAGGTGGGCTCACGTTCTCGTGGTCAGGCGTAACCGGCGCCGCGCTCGGGCCACCGGCCCTGTTTCCGATAGCCCTTGAGGATGCCGCTGAACGCGAGCTGCACGCCGAAGCTCGCCCGCTCCGGATCCACGTCCGGTCGCATGCTCTGCTTGCTGATGACGAACGACTTCTCGAGCTTGGCCTCGTCGGCACCGTAACGGTAGGTCACCTGCTCGGCATCCTCGACGGCCTTCTCGAAGTAGACGATGGCGGCCATCTCAGTTCCCTCCGAAAAGTCTCCGCCAGTCCAGCGGCGGCTGACCAGGGGCGGTCGGCTGGTTCATCTCGGCGACGCCGTCCTTGACCGCCTCGATGCCCAGGCTGACGAAGGGCGGGGCGAGTGCCCCGGGCGGCAGGAAGCGGCCGTCGGGGCCTGGGTCCCGACCAACCGTCGGCTCCTCGATCGGACCGGCCACGTCGACCGGGTCGTCGACCGTCGGCGCGAACCGCAGCACGTCGGCCTCGGAGGCGGCCGCCCCCGCCTGCCCCGGCTCGATCTCGTCCCCGACCAGCGCGTACCAGTCGAACTGCTGGTTGGCCACGTCGTGTGCCTCTCGGTAGGACGCCCCGGGGTGAGACTGCAGGTAGGTGGACTCAGCCAGCTCGTGCTCGAGAAGCACAATATCGCTGTCCCGGACGGTCCCCTCCCGGAGCCGCTGCCATGCCTCGGCGATCTGGGCCGACGGGTCGAACCGGCGCAGCTCCAGACCGCCGGCGTAGTCGTCGAGCAAGTGCTCCTGGACCATCAGGTGGTCACGGATCTGGGTGATCTCCTCGGGAGTGAAGCCGACGGCGCCCGAGGCGCGCTGCACGCTGCCCAGCTTCTCGGCGATGGTGCGCACCGCCTGCGGGTCGGCGACGATCTCGTCGTAGACCTCCTGGGCCCACGTCTCCTGGGCCGCGATGTCCATGCGGTCGCGCGGACGACGCCGGGCTCCCTCGTCGGTCATCGGGCCGGCCGCGTCAGCGGAGTCGTCGGCGGGCCCGCCGTCAGCGCCGGATCCCTGGGCATCGAACCCGCCGTCGGCGGCTCCGCCCTCCGGGACCGATCCGTC
>DATHBQ010000066.1:0-4226 GCA_035296105.1 Propionibacteriaceae bacterium
GCGGCGCCATGCCGTCGGTGTCCGGGCTCACCCGGTCGGCGAACCGGCGCAGCAGCGCGTACCCGAAGGCGTGGAAGGTCATGGCCAGCGGGGTGACCGTGGTGCGGCCCAGCCGGGTAGTGATCCGCGCCCGCAGGTCGGCGGCGGCCCGCCGGGAGAAGGTGAGCACCAGGATCCGGTCCGGCGCCACGCCGCGCCGCTCGATGCGCTCCACCACCGACTCGACCAGGGTGGTGGTCTTGCCCGTGCCAGGACCGGCCAGCACCAACAGCGGGCCGCCGACATGGTCGACGACGGCCTGTTGGGCGGCATCGAGGGTCGGGGCCGGCGGCGGTGGCTCCGGCTGGCGGATCAGGCGGTACATCGGGTTCGGTCGTCCTGCGGTCTCGTCGATCGTGCGTACGCCGTCATTGGAACAGACCCCACTGACGGAGTCGGCGAGCGACAGACCCTGCGGCGAAAACTGCCGACAGATGGCGGGTTCCGGGGTCGAGATCCGCAGGCCTCGGCAGTCTCGAAGACGGGTGGTGGCTCACTCGACCGGCTCACCGCGCCAGGCGGCGTCGAGGGCCCCGATGACGGCGGCGCCCAGCAGGGCGGTGCCGAAGACCAGGTTGCCGATCTCGGCGTACGGGTCCAGGTAGATCGTGGTGCTGCCGTCCCGGACCAGGGCCGCGTACGCCAGCACGGTCATGGTCAGCACCGAGCTGGTCAACACCAGCAGCACCCGGGTCGGTCGGGGGAAGCGGCGGCTGTCGCCGTTGCCCCAGTCGGACTCCGTCAGCAGGTCCCAGGTCAGACCGAACAGCACCAGGGCCGCGCCGGAGAAGCCCAGCACCAAGCCCAGCGGGTCGGAGACGAAGTCGCGACCGGAGAACAGCGCCGACAGGATCAGGATGCCGGCGAAGACCACGGCCCGCTGGGGGGTGAGCCGGCGGCGGACCAGGGTGATAACCAGCGCCGCCAGCACGACGGCCGTGGTCACCAGGTTGAGCACGTCGACGTCGATCGGCGCGGCGGTGGCGTCGCCCAGCATCAGCGCGCGGGCGAGCACGATAAGCATCACCCCGATACAGCCCAGCACCAGCGCCCTGGCCGGGCGGCCGCGGCGGGCGTAGACGACCGCGAGGACGATCAGCACGACGCCGATGAGGATGCGCACCGGGTCGACCACGGCCCCGACCAGCCCGGCCGGGTTCGCCCAGGACCGTCCCGCCAACAGCTCGGGGTTGAGCGAGCCCACGGCCAGCACGATGGCGAGCAGCACCTGGACCGGCAGCTGGAGCAGGATCAGGGCCGCGGCGACGGCGAAGCCGACCGAGCCGAGCTCCTCGCTCAGCTCCGACACGACCGGCCGCACCACCCGCCGGGCGGCGAGGCGCAGCACCACCGCGCCGACGGCCGCGAAGCCGAGCACGATGACCGCAGCCGGCAGGTAGGCGACCAGACCCTGGCTCACCGGGTCGCGGTCGAGCCACTCGCGGACCGCCTGAGCCGCCCGGAGCAGCAGCACCAGGGCCAGGATGACGAACGGCCACCGCCGTGGCGCCAACCGGTTCGCGGACCGGGTCGCCGCCACCGTGGCCCGGACGGTGACCTCGGCCACCGCGGCGCCGGCCACGGTGGCGGCGGGCAGGGCCAGGAAGCCGAGCGTCGCGGCCGTCTGCTGCAGCAGCTGGGCACCGATCTCGAACCCGAACCGCTTCGCCTCCCTTGCCCCGCCGACGCCGACCGCCATCGCCCCGCCGACCAGCGCCCAGAACGCCGGGAACTCCCACCAGGCGAAGGACCGCCGCCAGCGGACGACCACCAGCACCACCAGAGCGAGCATGATCCCCGCCCCGGTCAGCGGCCAGACCAGACCGCCGCTGAGGTCGGCGCTCCGTAGCGTCCAGCTTCCGCTGACCATCAGCCCGAAGATCAGCCCGAGGACCTTCAGCCACCACGGGCCGTGCAGGGCCGCCGTCATCAACGAGGCGGCGCCGAAGGAGAGCAGCACCACCAGCGGCCAGATCGCCACGTCCGGCAGGCCGACCGAGGCAAACCCGCCGAAGATCAGCGTGCTCTGCCGCCGGATCGGCCCGGACAGGATCACGATCAGCCCGGCGAGACCGAACATCACATATCCGGCGACGACCAAGGCGAACAGGCCGTACGGCCAGCCCAGGTTGCGCAGCCGACCGCCGGCGACCGGGTCGACCAGGGTCTGCCGCAGCACGCCGACGACAAACCGGGACCAGCGGGAACGCCGTTCCTCGTCCGCCGGGGCGGCGAGGACGGGCGGGGCGGTCTCAGCGCTCATCGTTCCAGATGGTGAAGGTCCAGTCGCTGTCGGTCAGCAGCACGCCTTCGGGCAGGGCCACCGCCGGCCGGTCCTGCACGGCCAGGGTCAGCTCGGGCAGCGGCCATCGGCGGCTGACCGACCCCGAGGCGTCCACGACCTCGGCCTCATGGGTGCCCCAGCCCACCAGCCGGTCGGCGGACACGGTGAGCCGCAGGTACCCGGGCAGTCGGGCCGTCACCCGGCCGGCCTCGTCGAGCAGCACCGTGGCACTCTCGGTGGCCAGCACGATCCGGTCGGCGAAGGGTGCGAGGTCGGTGAGGGTGCCGACGAAGGGCCGCAGCCAGCGCCGCTCGCCGGAGGCCGGGTCCAGACCGTGGGCGGTCTGGTCCTGCAGTACGACCAGGGCGCCGCCGACGAAGCCGGCGCCCTTTCCTTCCAGCTCCTTGGTCCACCGGCGCTGTCCGGTCGCCTCGTCCAGGGCGGTGACGGTGCCGCCCCGGTCCATCGCCACGACGAGTCCCCGTCCGACGGCCGGCGGCACCGTGACGTCGGCATCCAGGCGGTGCCGCCAGGCCTCAGCGCCAGTGGCCAGGGCGAGTCGGCGGACGTTTCCGGCCAGGTCGGTCACCACCACGTCGGAATCGCTGACCCGGATCGGCGGTGCCGAGGCGATCTCGTCGAGGTCGCGATGCCACAACCGGACCCCCAGGTCCGAGTACGCGACGAGCTGCCGGGCGCTGGTGGTCACCAGGACCACGTTCCCGAACGCCCGGAGGGTGAGGATCTGTCCCGGCACGTGGGCTCGCCAGGCCGACACCCAGGCGCTGGGCGTCTTGGGGGTGAAGGCGACCACGTCGTTGGTGGCGGCGGTGGCCCGCAGGACGAGTCCGGACTCGGTCCGCACCGGGGCCAGCGCCTTGGTCGTGCCACTCATCTGCCCCTGCCCGAAGGTCGGGTCGATCGAGATGCTATCCAGCTTGTGCTCGGTCCAGCGGTCGGGCGCGGTCCAGTGCGGCAGCGGTCCGCGGGTGTCCGGCGGCTGTGGCGCATCGGTAGCGGTCTGGGTGGTTCTCGTCACCAGATCGGCGTAGGACTCCGTCGCCGCGACCAGGCCACGGTTGCGGCACCAGGTCCGCTGCCGGGTCACCGTCCGGGCGGGCTGGCCCTGGCGGGACGCGTAGCGGATCTCCCCGGTGACCTCCAGGCAGTCGTCCTCGGCCGCCGCGGTCCGGAAGTCCGCCTGGTAGTCCAGCACGTCGTTGGCCGCGCCGTTGCCGCTCCACCGCGACCCGGCCGCGGCGTCGGCGGGAAGCTCGACCAGAGCCGGACGGTAGACGAAGCCACCGCCGGGACCGGTCTCCCCCAGCAGCTCCACCGCCCCGTCGGCCCGGTACATCCGCGTCGTCGGGTACGGCGCGGCCGGGTCGTCGTAGATCGTGCTTATCGTGCGCCAGATCTGCACCGTGTCGGTCTGGTCACCCACCTCGGTGAACAGCTTGCTGCCGAAGGCCGAGTCGGTGCTCAGCAGTCCCGTCACCCCCTGGAACCGGGCCGACTCGGTGACCTGGGAGCTCCGCTCCGTCGCCGACTGGCGGGTCGTCTCCACCACCTCGTAAACTGCGGTCCCGTCGGCCGGCAGGAACGCCGTGGCCGCGGTTCGCGGGGTGGTGAACCCGACGGTGCTCCAGGCGAACGTGGCCCCGCCGATCAGCGCTCCAACCAGGGCCAGCACGACCAGCGGCAGCCACCAAGGCCGGTCAGGACGCGGAGGCGCCCAGGCGGGGTCGACCGCGGTGTAGGCCAGCGGATCCTCTGGCAGGGTGCTCCAGTCCTGCACCGGGAACGGCGACCACGGCTGGTCCTCGGCGCCTGACACGGGGCACAGTTTGCCAAAGCCAAAGGGGGACGACCCCCCTTGTAACCCCCCGCGGCGGGCCGAGAA
>DATHBQ010000067.1:0-4991 GCA_035296105.1 Propionibacteriaceae bacterium
GACGAGCAGCACCACGACGTAGACGACCACCGCGAACGGTGACGAGACCAGGGCCACCGGGTTGCCCTCGCGTCGGTCTCCCGGCTCAGCTGACCCAGCCCGATGGTGCCGCCCGCGCCCTCGACGTTGAACACCTGGACGTTGCGGGCGATGCCGGTGGAGCGGATGACCCGCTGCAGCAGCCGGGCGGTGGTGTCCCAGCCGCCGCCGGGACTGGCTGGGGCCATGATCCGCAGGCGGGAGAGGTCACCAGGCCGGACGACCGTTCCGGCACAGCCCGTGGCCGCCAGCACCGGGGCGGCCAGCGCCCCCGCCAGCAACGTCCTCCGGGTCAGAGCCACGCGTGCTCCTTAGCACCGTCCGTCGTCTCGTCCCTGGACGCTACACCCGCCGTCCCCGTCGCGACAGGGTCGCCCGAGACCGACCGAGATGCAGGTTGGGGCGGATCTCGCGGGCCCGAAACCGGCCACAACCTGCATCGCAGGACGGTCAGAAGCGCTCGGTCGGCTCGTAGCGACCCCAGACGTCCCGGAGCGCGTCGCACACCTCGCCGACCGTCGCGTACGCGGCCAGGGCGGTCTTGAGCGGCAGCAGCACGTTCTCGGTCCCGGACGCGGCTGCGCGCAGGTTCTCCAGGGCCGCCTTCACCGCCACGCCGTCCCGGCGGATGCGCAGGTCGGCCAGCCGGGCCGCCTGGGCCGCCTCGATCGCCGGGTCCACCCGCAGCGGCTCGTACGGGTCCTCCTGGTCGAGCACGAAGCGGTTCACTCCTACGACCACCCGCTCGCCGGAGTCGATGGCGTTGGCCACCGCGTACGCCGCCCGCTCGATCTCCAGCTTCTGGAACCCCTGCTCGATCGCCGCCACCGCCCCGCCGCGCTCCGCGACCGCCTCCATCAGCGACCGCGTCGCGGCCTCCACGTCATCGGTCAGCGACTCCACGGCGTAGGAGCCGGCGAACGGGTCGACGGTCTTGGTCAGGTCCGTCTCGTGCGCCAGCACCTGCTGGGTGCGCAGGGCCAGCCGGGCGGCCTTGGCCGTCGGCAGGGCGATCGCCTCGTCGAAGGAGTTCGTGTGCAGCGACTGGGTGCCGCCGAGCACCGCGGCCAGCGCCTGCAGCGTGACCCGCGTCAGGTTGACCTCCGGCTGCTGGGCGGTGAGCTGCACCCCGGCGGTCTGGGTGTGGAAGCGCAGCATCAGCGACCGTGGGTCCCGGGCGCCGAACCGATCGCGCATCACTGAGGCCCAGATCCGCCGGTCGGCGCGGAATTTGGCCACCTCCTCCAGCAGCGTGGTCCGGGCGACGAAGAAGAACGAAAGCCGGGGCGCGAACTCGTCGACCGCGAGCCCGGCGGCCAGCGCCGCCTCGACGTAGGCGATGGCGTTGCTCAGGGTGAACGCCACCTCCTGTGCCGGCGTCGCGCCCGCCTCGGCCATGTGGTAGCCGGAGATCGAGATCGTGTTCCATCGCGGCAGGTGCTCGCGGCAGTAGGCGAAGGTGTCGCTGACCAGGCGGAGGGAGGCCTGCGGCGGGTAGATGTAGGTGCCGCGGGCGATGTACTCCTTGAGCACGTCGTTCTGTATCGTCCCGGTCAGTGTGTCGGCCGGGATGCCCTGCTCCTCGGCCACCAGCTGGTACAGCAGCAACAGCACGGCGGCCGGCGCGTTGATCGTCATCGAGGTGGACACCTCACCCAGCGGCAGGCCGGCGAAGAGTCGGCGCATGTCCTCCATCGAGTCGATTGCCACACCGACCTTGCCCACCTCGCCGGAGGCGGTGGGGGCGTCGGAGTCCAGGCCCATCTGGGTGGGCAGGTCGAAGGCCACCGACAGACCGGCCGCGCCGGAGGCGATCAGGTCGCGATAGAGGGCGTTGGACTCCGTGGCCGTGCCGAAGCCGGCGTACTGGCGCATGGTCCACGGCCGGGTGGTGTACATCCCCGGATGGATGCCCCGGGTGTACGGGAACTCACCGGGCGCCCCGAGGGCGACGGCCGGGTCGAAGCCGGACAGCGCGTCGGGGCCGTAGACCGCCGCGATCGGCGTCCCGGATTCCGACTCTGCGCTCACCACGGCAATGGTCGCACAGCGGCGGCAGGCTGCGATGGTCCACGTAACACGGCAGCCGCCTTCCCCCGAGGAGGAGCGGCTGCCGTGCGTCCGCGGGTGGGGCCGGTCAACCGACCTCACCTACCCGGGCACACCCCGAACCTGACGCAAGCTCCGGTGACGGAACGGCCCGAGCAGCTCCGACCGGACCGAGGCACAGCGGCGACGCTCGTACGCCGAGAATGGGGAATGGAGAGGCCCGTGCCCCAGAACCGGGCGAACGCCGGGATCATGATCGAATCCGGCTGGCACACTCTGGCACAGGGCAGCAGGACGTGGCAATCACCTAACCGGCGCTGCGCGCCAGAGCCTCGGCCGTGTTCAGCATGCCGGCGGTCTCGGCCGGCCAGCCCGGCTGCTGCGCGCGGTACGGACCGGTGGCCAGCGAGATGACCACCGCGGCCGCCCGCAGCCGCAGCTCGACCGGATCCACCCGGGCGTCGAACACCGGCAGCCAGAGGTTGATCAGCCGGGTGAGGCCGATCGCCTGCTCCGGTGACATCCGCTGCACGGTCGACAGGTGCGCGAGCAGGCAGGCCAGGTCGTCGACCCGGCGGCCCGGTCCCACGGTGTCGATGTCCAGCACCCCGGTGACCCGGCCGCCGGCCACGAACAGCTGGCCCTCGTGGAAGTCGCCGTGCGTCGGCTCGTTTTCGGGTGGGATGCCGGCGAGGCCGTCGCCGATCCGCCCGACCAGCCAGCTCAGCTGGGGTCCGGCCGCCGGCAGCACGGCACCGACCATCTCGGCGTAGCTGCCCACGGCGTCGGTCCAGGGCGGCCGGCGCGGCAGGCCGGCCACGGCGGGCGGCAGCGCGTCCAGCAACGCCACCAGCGCCTCGGCGGCGCAGGGCATCGACTCGTCGAACAGGGCCAATGCCAGGGGCCGGCCGGGGACCTGCGGAGTCACGAGGCAGAAGTCCGGCGTGATCGCGGCGACCGCCGGTGCCGGGAACCCGGCCGCGAGGAGCAGCCGGTGGCGCTCCATGATCGGGGCAACAGAGGCCTCGCGGAGCACCTTGATGAAGTAGACCTGGGGCCCGCGGTCAAGCTCGACGGTGACCTTGACCACCGCCCGCCGCCGCGGCCGGTAGCTGATCATCTCCAGCGCGACGCGCTCCGGGGGAGGTGCGGAGTCCAGCACCTGGTGCTCGGCCAGCATCCTCGCGACCTCGGGAGCCGTAGCCGCCCGGCGCAGGCCCGGAAGGTCCGGGTCGTCCGGGTAGAGCCAGACCGCGACCTCCCGTCCGCCGTCGGCGAAGACCATGGCCCGGTCGTCGTTGCCCCGGCGGCCACCGACCCGGGTGCTTGCTCCGAGCAGCTCCTCCCGGGGGCCGTTCGGCCACTCCACCGCCGCGGCGTACGTGGCCGTGGTGGACCGTCCCGGGTGGGCGTCGACGTGCTGCAACCGCCAGCTGCCCAGTCGGCCGCCGGCATGCTCCACTGCGGCCGCCAGCAGCGGCTGCACCTCCGCCGAGGTGAGCAGCGCCGACCCGTCGGCGTCCGCCACCGCGCTCGGGCCGGCTGGGACCGTCACGGCGAAAATCCTCGCACGCCCGGTCGCGTGCCGGGTGCGTACGCCGAGGGCTTACGGACAACGGCCGGTTTGCCGGGCCGTCGGTGGAAGCATGGCGACGTGGACATTGCGCTGACCGTCCTGGGGGTCGTCGCCGCCGTGCTGGTGGTGACCGCGGTGGCCGACCGCCTCGACTTCTCCGCTCCCCTGCTGCTGATCGTGGTGGGCATCGGGGCGTCGTTCATCCCCGGCCTGACCCCACCCGAGCTGACCCCGGAGCTGGTGCTGCTCGGCCTGCTGCCGCCGTTGCTCTACGCCACCGCGATCCGGACGTCGGTGATCGACTTCCGGGCCAACAAGCGCGCCATCATCTCGCTGTCGGTGGTGCTGGTGGTCGTCACCGCCCTCGGAGTGGGCCTGATCACCTGGTGGCTGCTGCCGGTCGACTTCGCGGTGGCGTTCGCGCTCGGCGCGGTGGTCGCTCCGCCGGATGCCGTGGCGGCCACGTCGATCGCCCGCCGGGTGGGGCTGCCCCGGCAGCTGGTCACCATCCTGGAGGGTGAGTCGCTGGTCAACGACGCCACCGCCATCACCTGCCTGCGGGTGGCGATCGCGGCCATCGGCGGCGCGGTCTCGGCGGCGGAGGTGACCGGCGGCTTCCTGATCGCCGCCGGCGGCGGGGTGCTCGCCGGCCTGCTGGTGGCCTTCGCGGTGATCCCGATCCGGAGGCGGATCACCCAGCCGGTGTTCGACACCGCGATCTCGTTCGTCGTCCCCTTTGCCGCGTACGTGCCGGCCGAGCTGATCGAGGTCGGCGAGTTCCACGGCTCGGGCGTCATCGCGGTGGTCACCGCCGGGCTGATCCTCGGCCACAAGTCGCCGGTGATCCAGTCCGGTCAGTCCCGGCTCAGTGAGCGGGTGAACTGGACCACGATCCAGTTCCTGCTGGAGAACACGGTCTTCCTGCTGATCGGGTTGCAGGCGCAGCGCATCGTCAACCAGGTGCAGGAGTCGGAGCTGACCGGTGGGCGGATCGCCGTGTTCGTCCTGGCCGTCCTGCTCGGGGTGATCGTGATCCGGATGGCCTGGGTGGCGCTGGCCCGGGTCTTTCTGTTCAAGAGCAAGTGGCAGCGCGAGGGCAACGTCCCGCCCTGGAGCAACACCCTGGTCCTCGGGTGGGCCGGGCTGCGAGGGGTGGTCACCCTGGCCGCCGCCTTCCTGATCCCCGAGGAGGTGCCGGAGCGGGAGGTGCTGATCCTGGCCGCCATGGTGGTCACGGCCGGGACGCTGCTGCTCCAGGGCCTGACCCTGCCCGGCCTGGTGCGGGCGCTGAAGATCCGCGGACCGGACCCCCGGTCCGACGCCCTGC
>DATHBQ010000068.1:0-12694 GCA_035296105.1 Propionibacteriaceae bacterium
GAGTGCTGACCCGGACCGGCGGGTTGGCCCGGTCCCTGCCCTTCTCGCTGTCCCGGATCAAGCTGGCGTCGATCACCGTACCGGCCTCGCTGGCTCTGGCCTGGGCGGTCGCCGTCGTCCCGGCGTTCTTGGAGGTGACCGCCGAGCAGCCGGGCCGGGTGGCCGCCGACGGGATCACCGCCGCCATCGCCACGGCCGCGGCCGGACTGCTGGCGGCTGTGCGCTGGACCCAGGCCAAAGCGGTCGACTTCGGTGCGCCGATGATCTCCAGCCAGGCCGGCGCCTTCCCGCCCGGACTGGTCACCAACCTGTTCCGGGGATTCGACGTCTGTCTGCTGACCACCGCCCCGATGGCGTTCGGCTTCTCGCCCGTGTGGTCCCTGGCCATCGCCGGCATCGCCGCCCTGTTGCTGCTCAACTCCCTCGACGCCGAGGCGCTCCGGGCCAAGCAGGCGGAGCAGCAGCGTCAGCTCGAGGCGGAGAAGAAGCGCCGCGAGGCCGCCCTGGCCGCCAACAAGCAGAGAAAGCGGTAGCTTCCGCGGACCCGGCCCCCGGTCGCGGGTGCCTTGCGTCGCAACCATCCGCCCTCGCACGCTCGGGCTCCCGCCAGGCCCGTCCACGCTCCGCGAGGCACCCGCGAGCGGGCGCCGACTCTGCTCGTCTCCGGGCTATTCGGCGGTGAACTGGATCTGGTGCCAGCCGGTGGCGCCGCGCGGGAACACCTTGGTCCGCTGCTCGGGCTGGGTGGTGCCGGTCAGGTCGGTGGCCCGGACCTGGGCGCTGTGCAGTCCGGGCGGGCCGTCGTAGCGGAACGACCACTGCCGCCACAGGTCGATGCCGCCGTCGGCGGCGAGGGTGGTCCCCTGCCACTCGCCCTCGTCGATCCGGATCTCCACCTTGGCGATGCCGCGGCGCTGGGCCCAGGCCACGCCCGCGATCATCGGCCGGTCCTTCGGCAGCGTGGCCAGCGATTTCGGCACCTCGATCCGGCTCTGGGTGAGGATGGGCGCCTCGGTGGCCCAGTCCCGCTCCGTCCAGTACGCGGTGCGCTCGGCGTAGGTGGTGAACTCGATCCGCTCCAGCCACTTCGTCGCGGACACGAATCCGTACAGCCCCGGCACCAGCATCCGCGCCGGGAAGCCGCGGGCGTCGGGCAGCACCTCGCCGTTGAGGCCGACGACGACCATCGCGTCGCGGCCGTCGCTGACCGCGGCGTACGGGGTCGAGCAGGTGAAGCCGGAGTCGGAGGAGTAGGAGAACACCTGGTCCACGCCGGGGCGTACGCCGACCCGTCGGATGATCTCGGCGAACGGCACTCCGAGCCAGCGGCCGGTGCTGACGTAGGGCCCACCGACCTCGTTGGAGACGCAGGTCAGGGTGATGTCGCGCTCGATCAGCGGCAGGGCGAGCAGCTCGTCGTAGCTCAGGGTCGTCGGGTTGTCGACCATGCCGTCAATGCGCAGGCTCCAGGTGCTGGCGTCGATCCGCGGCGTGACCAGGCTGATGTCCACCCGGTAGAACCGGTCCAGCGGAGTGGTGAACGGGCTCACGCCCTCGACCTGGACCCCAGCGGGGAGGTCGGGAGCCGGAGACATCGGCGCGGGCAGTCCGAGAGCCCGGCGAGTGGCGATCCGGGCCTGGCGGACCCGGTCCAAGGCCAGGCCACCGGCACCGCCCACCGCGGCCAGGGCGGCCACGCCGGCGCTGCCGAGCAGTAGGGTGCGGCGGGAGCGGGCGGTCGCGTACGCGGTGGGGGAGTCGTCGGCCGACGGCGCCTGGCGGGTCAGGAAGAGCATCGCCAGCACCCCGACGGCGCCGGCGACCAGCGAGGGGATGCCGGCCACCGGGCCGTCCCGGAACACGGCGGCGGCGAGGCCGGCCACTCCGAGCAGGCTGATGCCGATCAGCGCTATGAGGCGCCGCCGCCAGGCGATCAGGCCGAGAGTGGCGGCGAACACCAGCAGTACGGCGCCGATGCTGCCGATCAGGATCGGCTTGTCGTAGGTGCCGAAGGTGCGGACCGCGAACTCCTTGGCCGGCGTCGGTGCCGCGTCGATCAGGGTCGAGCCGACCGCGAGGATCGGCGAGGCCACCGGGTCGATCAGTCCGGCCACGCCATGGCCGACGCCGACCGCAGCCAGCGCGCAGAGCACTCCGGCCAGGGCTCGCAGCGGCGCCGGAGGTGTGGTGACGGCTCCCCGGGCGGCGATGGTGGCGGTCACGCCAAGGGTTCGCGCTCGGCGGCCCAAGGTGATTGGTCGGCCACCACCCGGGGAGCCGATCGTTACCTCCCCTGCCGCTCCCCGGCTCTATGGCGAGCTGCTCGGATCCGTTGGTGCGGTCCGGTGCTCGTCGCCGAGGACCGCCGCGAGGAAGTCGCGGACGGCGGCGCGGATCACCCGGCGGCTCCTGGTCCTGCTGGGCTTCGGCCTGCTGCACGTCCTGCTCCTGTGGGACGGGGACATCCCGGTCGTCTACGCGGTGGTCGGAGCGATCCTGGTCGCCTTCCGTAACGCCTCCGCCCGCACGCTGCTCCGATGGGCCGCCGGGTTGCTGGCCGTGCCGCTGGTCCTGTACCTGCTCCTTTGTCTCACCTGGCCGTGGTGCGGGTCAGTCCCGCCGGTGCCTCCGTCCTGATCGAGGTGGATCGGGAGCTGCTGGCCGCGTTGAGCGGGAGTGTCGCGGAGCGGACCGAGCTGCTGCGGAGCGGAAGCTACGCCGAGATCGACAGGCGCGGTGGACGGAGTACGTCGGCGTGCTCGGGCTGCTGGCGAGCCGCGGGCCCACCATCCTGGCGATGTTCCTCCTCGGGATGTGGGCCGGCCGGACCGAGTTGCTGAGCGATGCCGGGGCACACCTGGAGCGATGGGGACGCATCCGCACGGTCGCCTGGTCGGTCGGGCTGCCGGTGCAGGTCGCGGTGGTCGCGGGGACGCTGCTGCTGCCGCCGGTGAACGCCTTCGCCGCCCTGTTTTTCAACCAGGCCTTCACCGGACCGATGCTGGCCGTGGCGGAGCTGGGGACTGGGTCTGACCGGTCAGGTGACCAACGTGCAGGGGGTCGGTATCGCGGCGGGCGTGTTCGTGGTGCAGGTGCTCCTGGCTCGGGCCTGGCTCGCCCGCTTCCGCTACGGACCGCTGGAGTGGGTGCGGCGCTGTCTCACCTACGCGCGGCGCCAGCCGCTCCGCCGGACGCCGGCCGCACCTGAGAGCGCACTGAGCGGGCGGATGTCGCCCCGCGGCTAGGCTGACGCCGTGACCAGGTCGGACCTGACTCCGCCGCGACTTCGGGTCCAGACCGTCGCGATCGACGACCCTGGTCCGCTGCTTTCCCGGTTGCCGGCCGGGGACGCGTACGCCTGGGTCCGGCAGGGCGACGGGATCGTCGGCTACGGCGAGGTCGCGCGGCACAAGCCGGAGAGCATCGCTGAGGCCGACGCCTGGTTCCGCGACCTGGCCGCCGGCACCGAGGTCACCGACGAGCTCGACGACCCGCCCGCCGGCGCCGGGCTGATGGCCTTCGGCAGCTTCGTCTTCGACCCGGAGAACACCGCCGGACAGTCCGTGCTGGTGGTCCCGCAGGTCGTGCTCGGTCGCCGCAACGGGCAGTCCTGGCTGACCTGGGTCGGCGACGATGTCCCGCAGCTGCCGGTGGGGACGCCGCCGGTGCCGCCCGACGACGTGCGCTTCTCGCCCGGCGGCCTCGACGAGGTGGCGTGGCCGGCGGCCGTGGCCGAGGCCGTGGGGCGGATCGGTCGCGGCGACGTCGGCAAGGTGGTGCTGGCCCGGGATGTGGTGGCCGAGGCGGCCAACGACCTCGATCCTCGCTGGCTGGCCGGTCGGCTGGCCGCGGCGTACTCGCGGTGCTGGACGTTCCTGGTCGACGGGCTGGTGGGAGCGAGCCCGGAGATGCTGGTCAAGCGCGAGGCCGGACTGGTCATGTCGCGGGTGCTGGCCGGCACCATCCGGCGTACCGGCGACGACGACCGCGACCTGAACCTTGCCGCCGCCCTGGCCAAGTCGAGCAAGGACCTGCAGGAGCACGAGTACGCGGTGGCCTCCGTGGCCCGGGCCCTAGCCCCCTTCTGCTCGGGGATGAACGTCCCCGAGGCGCCGTACATCCTGGGGCTGCCCAACGTGCTGCACCTGGCCACCGACGTGACCGGGGTCGCCGAGCCCGGGGTCAGCGCGCTGGCCCTGGCCGCGGCACTGCATCCCTCGGCGGCGGTGTGTGGCACCCCGACCGACCGGGCGCGGGCGGTGATCGCCGAGCTCGAGCACCTGGACAGGGAGCGCTACGCCGGACCGGTGGGCTGGATGGACGCCGCGGGCAACGGCGAGTGGGCCATCGCCCTGCGTTGCGGGCTGATCAGTGCGACCGACCCGCGGCAGATCCGGCTGTTCGCCGGCTGCGGCATCGTCGCCGGGTCCGATCCGGTTGCCGAGCTGGCCGAGTCGGTGGCCAAGCTGGTGCCGATGCGCGACGCCCTCCTCGGTTGACCGTCGTCGCGGTCGTCCTGGCCGGGGGAGCGTCGCGCCGGTTCGGCACCGACAAGCTGGCGGCAACCCTCGATGACCAGAGCCTGCTCGACCACACGCTGGCCGGCCTGCCGACCGACTTCGCCGTAACCGTGGTGGGACCCGTTCGGGCTACCCGGCGACCGGTCACCTTCACTCGGGAGCAGCCGCCCGGTGGCGGTCCCGCCGCTGGGCTCATCGCCGGACTGCGCGCCGCCCTAGACACCGGTCCGCGAGCCATCGTGGTACTCCCCGGGGATGCACCCGCCGCAGGCCACGGCACACCGACCCTGTTGGCGGCTCTCGCCGACCACGATTCGGCGGTCGGCGTCGACCCCATGGGTCAGGTGCAGCCCCTTCAGCTCGCGCTTCGCCCCGCGGCGGCCCGACAGCTGGTCGATCTGGCCGGTCCCGACGGCGCCGCCGGACGCTCGGCGCGCCGGCTTGTCGCCCGTCTCGACCCGCCACCGCACCCGGTCACTCTCGACGCCGAGGCCCTGTTCGACATCGACACCCCTGATGCGCTGCGGACCTGGCGGCGCGAGCACGACTGACAGGGCCTTCGCGCCCTTCCCGCCGTTGCTACTTCTTCCGCCTTGACCCACCCCCTCGCATCCCACTTCCCGCCCCTAACTCGTTGTTCCCGCCTTCGGCCGAGGGCGGGAAGAACGAGTAAGGGGCCGGAAGCGCGAGACGGGTGCTCAGGCGAACGGAGGTCGGGCGTCCCGGGCGTAGCTGGCCCGGCCGGCCAGGCGCCAGGCCCGGGCGACGACATCCCGGTCGGCCTCGGTGACCAGGTTTCCCATCACCCGCAGTGCCACCGTCATGAGCAGCCGGGAGCGCATCCCGATCGGCCCGAGCCGCGCCAGCAGCCCGGGCACGGTGATCAGCCCGGCGAGCCGGCGGGCGATGGAGAACGCCGGTCCGTAGTGGGCGCGGAGCAGGGCGGGCCAGTCCCGCTGCAGGTTGTCTCCGGCGGCCAGCAGGCCGGCGACGAGTCGTCCGGTCTCCAGCCCGTAGTCGATGCCCTCGCCGTTCAGCGGGTTGACGCAGGCCGCCGCGTCGCCGATCAGGGCCCAGTTGGGCCCGGCGACCCCGCTCACCGCTCCGCCCATCGGCAGCAGGGCGGAGGTCGGCAGCCGCACCACCGACCCGAGCTGCCACTCCTCCCGGCGCTGGTCGGCGTAGTACTCCAGTAGGGGCCGTAGCGACACGTTCGCCGGTCGCTTCGCGGTGGCCAGGGTCCCGACGCCGAGATTCACCTGCCCGCCACCGAGCGGGAAGATCCAGCCGTAGCCGGACAGCAGCTCCCCGGCGGGACCGCGCAGCTCGAGGTGCGAGGAGATCCACCGGTCGTCCCGTCCCGAGTCCACGTACGCCCGGGCGGCCACGCCGTACACCGTGTCGCGGTGCCACTGCCGACCGAGCACCCGGCCGAGCGGCGACCGGACGCCGTCCGCGACCACCAGGCGGGAGCACCGCACCTCCCGCCGGCCGTCCTCGACGGCGAAGACGACCCCGCGTACGCGGTCCCCGTCGCGGACCACGTCGACCGCCTTGGCCGGCGGCAGCGCGCGCGCGCCCGCGGCCAGTGCGGTCTGCCGCAGGTAGTGGTCCAGCTCGATCCGGGCCACCGCCGATCCGTGGGCCGGCAGCGACCCGCCCGGCCACGGCAGCTCGAGGACCTGGCCGAACCCGTGCGCCCGCAGGCCCTCGTTGACCGTGTGCCGGCGCGTCCAGTCGCCGAGCCCCAGCCGGTCCAGCTCACCCATGGCCCGTGGGGTCAGTCCGTCGCCGCAGGACTTGTCGCGGGGGAAGGTCGCCGCATCGGCCAGCGCGACCTCCAGACCGGACCGCGCGACCCACGTCGTGGCCGCCGAGCCGGCGGGCCCGGCGCCGACGACGAGCACGTCGGTCTCCTCCACCCAGGTCGTCACGCCGCGGCACCCACGGCACCCAGTGTTACAGCCCGATCGGCACCGTTATTTCGCATCGCGGATGTTGCGTAAATACCGGCGTCAGGCCTAGTCCGACTCAGTATTGAGGTGTCGGCGACACGTCGTAGAGTGGGGTCCGCGAAGTTAGTGAAAGAATTCACGAGCGAGGATCGGAGACGGCGTCGAAGATGAGTCCCTACCTCGGCATCGTCATCCTGCTGGCCATCGCGGCGGGGTTTGTCGCCCTGACCATCATCACCAGCGTGCTGGTGGGGCCCGGTCGCTACAACCGGGCCAAGTACGACTCCTACGAGTGCGGCATCGAGCCGACCCCCCAGCCGGTGGGCGGGGGCCGGTTCCCGGTGAAGTACTACATCACGGCGATGCTGTTCATCGTCTTCGACATCGAGATCGTCTTCCTCTACCCGTGGGCGGTCTCCTTCGACCAGATGGGCACGTTCGCCCTGGTCGAGATGGGGCTCTTCATCGCCACGGTGTTCATCGCGTACTTCTACGTGCTGCGCCGCGGCGGCCTGGAATGGGATTGATAAGCAATGGCCTCTGAGCGAAGCGAAGGCTGAAATATGGGACTGGAGGAGAAGCTACCGACCGGGGTCCTGCTGACCACCCTGGAGGACATCTTCGGCTACATGCGCAGCGCGGCCTTCTGGCCGGTGACCTTCGGGCTCGCCTGCTGCGCCATCGAGATGATGACCTACGGGGCGCCGCGCTACGACTCGGGTCGCTGGGGCCAGGAGGTGTTCCGCGCCTCGCCGCGGCAGGCCGACCTGATGATCGTGGCCGGCCGGCTCAGCCAGAAGATGGCCCCGGTGCTGCGCCAGATCTATGACCAGATGCCGAACCCGAAGTGGGTGCTGGCCATGGGTGTCTGCGCGAGCACGGGCGGGATGTTCAACAACTACGCGCTGGTGCAGGGCGTGGACCACGTCGTCCCGGTCGACATGTACCTGCCCGGCTGCCCGCCGCGGCCGGAGATGCTGGTCGACGCGATGTTCAAGCTGCGGGAGAAGGTGCGGCACACCCCGATCGGGCTGAACGCGATCACCGCCGCCCAGGAGGCCGAGCTGCGGCAGCTGGAGGCGCCGGCGACGATCGAGCGGAAGGGCCTGCTGCGGTGACCGACGGTCCACGGCCGACGGGTCCGAATCCCGAGGAGGGCGCTTCCAACTCCGCGCCCAGCTCCGGCGCCACCTCCGGACCGATGCCCACGAACGACGAGGGCGCCTCGACCCAGCCGACGAACATCCACGAGGAGTCCGACGCCGAGGCGCGGGTCAAGGGGGCCGTCTCGGGCGGGGAGTCCGAGCCGGACGCCGGGACCCGGCCGGAGAAGCTGACCGGTGCCGAGCCGAAGGTCGACTCGAGCGACACCGAGGCCGGTCAGCGGACGGCCGAGACCAGCCAGAGCGGGGTTGCGGTGGCCGAGCCGACGGCCGAGGTCCTGGAGACCCGCCAGGGCATGTTCGGCGTACGCGGCACCGGCGACACCTCCGGATACGGCGGGCTCACCCGCGCGATCGAGTTCCCGCCGGCGGCCACGCCGCCGTTCGGCGGCTGGTGGGACTCGGTGTACGACCGGATCGGCGAGCTGGTGCCGAACTACTCCGACGTCATCACCAAGGTGGTGATCCACCGCGGCGAGATCACGTTCCACGTCGCCCGGGAGCACCTGCCCATGCTGGCCCGGCACCTGCGCGACGACGCCCACCTGCGCTTCGAGTTCTGCAGCGGCGTGTCCGGGGTGCACTATCCGGCCGACTCGGGCCGCGAGCTGCACGCGGTGTACCACCTGCAGTCGATGACCCACAACCGGCGGATCCGGCTCGAGGTGTCGGCGCCGGACGACGACCCCCACATCCCGTCGATCGTGCGCACCTACCCGACCGCGGACTGGCACGAGCGCGAGACGTACGACATGTTCGGGATCATCTTCGACGGCCACCCGGCGCTGACCCGGATCCTGATGCCGGACGACTGGCCCGGCCATCCCCAGCGCAAGGACTATCCGCTGGGCGGCATCCCGGTGGAGTACAAGGGCGCCACCATCGCCCCGCCGGACCAGCGAAGGAGCTACAGCTGATGACCACGACAGCAGATGCTGCAACTTCGCCGGGGGGGACGACCCCCCCGAGCCCCCCCGCAACAGATCCATTTGCCGCTTCGGTGGACGACGCCGCCGAGGGCCAGGTCTACACCGTCACCGGCCAGGACTGGGACTCGATCGTCTCAGAGCAGGCCGAGCGCGGCGACGAGCGGATCGTGGTCAACATGGGGCCGCAGCACCCCTCCACCCACGGCGTGCTCCGGCTGATCCTGGAGATGGAGGGTGAGTCGGTGCACGAGGCCCGGTGCGGCATCGGGTACCTGCACACCGGCATCGAGAAGAACATGGAGTTCCGCACCTGGACCCAGGGCGTGACCTTCTGCACCCGGATGGACTACCTGGCCCCGCTGCACAACGAGACCACCTACTCCCTCGGCGTCGAGCGGCTGCTCGGCATCGAGGAGGAGATCCCCGAGAAGGCCAACGTCATCCGGGTGATGATGATGGAGCTCAACCGGATCTCCTCCCACCTGGTCTGCATCGCCACCGGTGGCATGGAGATCGGCGCGCTGACGGTGATGACCATCGGCTTCCGGGAGCGGGAGAAGGTGCTGGACGCCTTCGAGCTGATCACCGGACTGCGGATGAACCACGCCTACATCCGGCCCGGCGGCGTGGCCCAGGACCTGCCCGACAACGCGCTCGACCACGTCAAGGACCTGGTCGCGTGGATGCGCAAGCACCTGCCGGAGTACGCGGCGTTCTGCAACGAGAACCCGATCTTCAAGGGCCGGCTGAACGGCGTCGGCTACCTGGACCTGGCCGGCTGCCTGGCCCTGGGCATCACCGGTCCCGTGCTGCGCTCCACCGGCTACGACTGGGACCTGCGCAAGAAGCAGCCGTACTGCGGCTACGAGACCTACGACTTCGAGGTTCAGACCTGGGACGTGCCGGACGCGTACGGGCGGTTCCGGATCCGGCTCAACGAGATGTGGGAGAGCCTGAAGATCGTCGAGCAGTGCGTGGCCCGGCTGGAGAAGATGCGCGGCGAGCCGGTCATGGTTGCCGACAAGAAGATCGCCTGGCCGGCGCAGCTGTCCATCGGCAGCGACGGGATGGGCAACTCCAACGAGCACATCAAGCACATCATGGGCCAGTCGATGGAGGCGCTGATCCACCACTTCAAGCTGGTCACCGAGGGCTTCCGGGTGCCGCCGGGCCAGGCGTACGTCCCGGTGGAGTCCCCGCGCGGCGAGCTCGGCGCCCACGTCGTGTCGGACGGCGGGACCAAGCCGTTCCGGGCTCACTTCCGCGATCCAAGCTTCACCAACCTGCAGGCGATGCCGGCGATGTGCGAGGGCGGCATGGTGTCCGACGTGGTGGTCGCGGTGGCCTCCCTAGACCCCGTGATGGGCGGTGTGGACCGCTAGTGCGCACCCACTTCTCACGAAACCGGTCAGTTGCGACGCCGATCGGCGCCTCAGGCCTGTCCCAAGTGACCGGTTGCTCCACGAGGGAGACCGCACGATGAGTGAGCTGATCGAGCCGCGGCCGTCCGCGGGTCGGCACGCCGACGGCAACGGGACCAGCGGAGAGCTGGCGGAGGCCCTGGCCGCTACCGGCTCGGACCTCCACGCACACTTCCCGACGCACTTCGACGAGCCCAGCCTGGACTACTCGGTGACGGAAACGGCGATCACCGAGGAGACGCTGAAGGAGCTGCGGGCCATTGCCGCCCGCTATCCGCAGGCCCGGTCCGCGCTGCTGCCGATGCTGCACCTGGTGCAGAGCGTCGAGGGACGGGTGACGCCGGCCGGCATCGAGGCCTGCGCGACCATCCTGGGTCTCAGCACGGCCGACGTCAGCGGCGTCGCGACCTTCTACACGATGTACAAGCGGCGTCCGGTGGGGAAGTACCACGTCGGTGTCTGCACCACCGCGCTGTGCGCGATTCTCGGCGGTGACGACGTCTTCACCCGGCTCCAGGACCATCTGGAGATCGGCAACGACGAGACCACCGCGGACGGCCAGATCACCCTGGAGCACATCGAGTGCAACGCGGCCTGTGACTACGCGCCGGTGATGATGGTCAACTGGGAGTTCTTCGACAACATGACGCCGGAGTCGGCGTGCGGCGTGGTGGACCGGCTGCGCGCCGGCGAACCGGTGCAGGCCAGCCGGGGCGCCACGATCGGGACCTGGCGGGAGGCCGAGCGGGTGCTCGCCGGCTTTCCCGACGACCGGGCCGACGAGGGCCCGACCGCAGGTCCGGCATCGCTGCTGGGCCTGAACATCGCCCGCGAGCGCGGCTGGTCGGCGCCGCCGGTGGGCTCCCAGCCGGAGGACGAGGCGGACCAGGAGCAGAAGGAGAGCGCACGTGGTTGACGTGCTGACGCCGGTACTGACCAAGAACTGGGGCGACGAGCGGGCCTGGAAGCTCACCAACTACGAGCGTTCGGGCGGGTACGCGGCGCTGCGCAAGGCGCTGGAGATGAGCCCGGCCGACGTGGTCACCGCGGTCAAGGACTCCGGGCTGCGCGGCCGCGGCGGCGCCGGCTTCCCGACCGGCATGAAGTGGGGTTTCATCCCCCAGGACAACCCCAAGCCGAAGTACCTCGTGGTCAACGCCGACGAGTCGGAGCCGGGTACCTGCAAGGACATCCCGCTCATGATGGCGTCGCCGCACACGCTGGTCGAGGGCGCGATCATCGCCGCGTACGCCATCCGAGCCAACTACGCGTTCATCTACGTCCGCGGCGAGGTGCTGCACGTGGTCCGGCGGCTACAGCAGGCGGTGCGCGAGGCGTACTCGGCCGGCTACGCCGGGCCCAACATCCTCGGCACCGGCTACAACCTGGAGATCGTCGTGCACGCCGGCGCCGGCGCGTACATCTGCGGGGAGGAGACCGCACTGCTGGACTCCCTGGAGGGCCGGCGCGGGCAGCCGCGGCTGCGGCCGCCGTTCCCGGCCATCGCCGGCCTCTACGCCAGCCCGACGGTGATCAACAACGTGGAGTCGATCGCCTCGGTGCCCAGCGTGATCACCGGCGGGGCGGACTGGTTCGGCTCGATGGGCACCGAGAAGTCGAAGGGCATGACCATCTACTCCCTTTCCGGGCACGTGGCCAACCCCGGCCAGTTCGAGGCGCCGCTGGGCATCACCCTGCGCCAGCTGCTGGAGCTGGCCGGCGGCATCCGGCCCGGTCACGAGCTGAAGTTCTGGACCCCGGGTGGCTCCTCGACCCCGCTGCTGACCGCGGAGCACCAGGACGTCCCGCTGGACTACGAGGGCATGACCAGCGTGAAGTCGATGCTCGGCACCAAGGCGCTGCAGTGCTTCGACGAAACCACCTCGATCGTGCGGACGGTGCTGCGCTGGACGGAGTTCTACAAGCACGAGTCGTGCGGCAAGTGCACGCCGTGCCGCGAGGGCACCTGGTGGCTGGTGCAGATCCTCAAGCGGATGGAGGCCGGCGAGGGTCAGGAGGGCGACATCGAGAAGCTGCTCGACCTCTGCGAGAACATCCTCGGCCGCTCGTTCTGCGCCCTGGGCGACGGCGCCACCTCGCCGATCAGCTCGGCGATCGCCTTCTTCCGTGAGGAGTTCGAGGCAGCCATGCACACCCCGGCCTGGGAGCTGTTCCCCTACGAGCGGAGCACCATCTTCGTCCGCGAGCCGGTGGGAGCAATCTCATGAGTGCCTACTCGCTGATCGCTCGTAGGCAGGTGACTCCATGACTGTTACCGCAGCCAAGCCGACCGACGTCGAGACGCGCGAGGACCTGGTCACCCTGACCATCGACGACGTCGAGGTCTCGGTGCCCAAGGGCACGCTGGTGATCCGGGCGGCCGAGCTCATCGGCGTCGACATCCCGCGGTTCTGCGACCACCCGCTGCTGGACCCGGTCGGGGCCTGCCGCCAGTGCCTGGTCGAGGTGCCGGACGGCGGCAACGGCCGGCCGATCCCCAAGCCGCAGGCCTCCTGCACCATCGAGGTCGCGCCGGGGATGAAGGTCAAGACCCAGCTGACCTCCCCGGTGGCCGACAAGGCGCAGCACGGGAACATGGAGTTCCTGCTGATCAACCACCCGCTCGACTGCCCGATCTGCGACAAGGGCGGCGAGTGCCCGCTGCAGAACCAGGCGATGTCCCACGGGTACGCCGAGACCCGGTTC
>DATHBQ010000069.1:0-19133 GCA_035296105.1 Propionibacteriaceae bacterium
CACCGGAGGAGAACAACAGCAGCCTGGTTGTGATGGTCCACGCTCCGGGTCTGCGCATCCTGCTGCCCGGGGACCTGGAGCCGGTGGGTCAGGCGGCGCTGCTGGCCCGCGGCGTGGACCTGCGGGCGGACGTGCTCAAGATCCCGCACCACGGCTCGGCGCGGCAGGATCCGGCGTTCTTCGCCGCCACCGGAGCCCGGCTGGCCGTCGCCAGTGCCGGTCGGGACAACGACTACGGTCATCCGGCCCCGCGTACCGTGCAGCTGGCCCGGTCCCTCGGGATGACGGTGATCCGCACCGACGAGGAGGGCTCGAGCGCGGTCGTCGTCCGCGACGGCCGGCTCGGCGCGGTGACCGAGCGCTGACCGCCGGTGACTCGGCCTCGGCCGGACGCAGATCCGGACCCGTACGGCACGCTCAGTCAGCGCCGCGGGTCGGGCTCCAGTCGATCAGCGGCGGTCGCGGCCGGTCTGCGGGTCGATCGACCGGACCTTGCCGTCGCAACCGACGAGGACCTGCGGGACCGTCTCGCCCTCCTCGGTGATGTGTCCCTTCACCGGATCGTCGTTCGGCTCGACCATCGCGAAGCGGACGGTGAGGCCGTCCACACAGGGCAGCCGCCACATCTGCTTGCCGTCGGTGATCCGCAGGCCGAGCAGGCTGGTGGGGGCGCGGTCCAGTCGGTCCGTGCCGGCCACCACCACCATGTCCCCGTACAGGGCTCCGACCGACTCGCTCAGGATCGGCCGATCCTCCGGGGTCCGGGCCTCGATGGGCGACAGCGAGTCGGGCACGCTCCCGGTGGACCGCTGCCGGTAGCCCTCGAAGATGGTGACCCTCCGGCACTCGCCGCCGGTCACGCCGAGGGTCAGCACCGGCTCAGTGGGACTGGTACGCGGCCGGGCCCAGGCGCCGCAGGAGAGGACTGAATCCTCGGCCGGGCTGCCCAGGGAGAGCTGAGTGGTCCGAACGGCGGCCAGCCTGGCCGCCGTCAGGCCGAACGCGCTGGTGATGATCAGCATCACCGCCATCGCGATCAGCAGACCGGTGACCTGGGTCCCGCGGCGCAGCGGCCACCAGCGGTAGAGCACCCAGAGGGACACGCCCACCAGCAACCCGCTGAGGTACAGCCAGGGCGTGCTGGCCGTGGCCAGCGCCGCCAGCCGCAGACCGACGGTGTTGCCCTCCAACGCCACCGCCTGGTCCCGCAGCTCGGGCGCGAACAACCCCCGGCCGACCGCGACCGGCAGCGGTCCGATCAGGGCGTACCCGGCCAGCGCGGGCAACCCGCTGCGCCAGTTCTTGGGCGGCGGCGTGCCCAGCCGGTCCTGGAAGCCCTGGGTGGCCGCGTACGCGGCGGTGGACATCCACAGGATGAGCAGCATGACGCTCAGCGTCGAGGTGCGGTTCCCGCCAGTACTGAACAGCCGGACCAGGATGCCGAGGGCCGCCAGACCCCCGACCGCGGCCGGCACCAGGATGCCGATCCGGCCCCACCAGCGATGGCTGCGGGACAGGCAGACCAGGAAGAACGCGGCCACCAGCATCACGGCCGGCCCCAGACCGGTGTCCTGCTGCGCCGATACCTGCGGTTGACCCCGGCTGGTCAGCCAGGGCGACGCCAGCGGTGCCAGCTGGGTCGTCCACCACAGGTGCCCCGGAAAGTCGTTCATCTCGGGCAGCCAGTAGTAGAGCAGGAAGATGAGGTGGACGGTCAGCGAGATGGACCACGGCACGCTGGCCCACGCCCGGTTCTTCGTCGCGACCTCCCGCTCCTTCTCCGAGGTCGTCAGCGGTCCCAGCCCCGGGCGCTGGGCGGTCTGGTTCGCGTAGTCGATATGGCTCATTGGGCGGCTCCGAGGTCAGGCCTGGTCCGCGGAGACGAACTCGACCCGCTCGTAGGGGAGGAGTCGCTGCAGCGCCTCACGGTCGGAGTCCCGGCCCACCCACACCCCGGCGTCCCGGTCCTCCGGTGGCAGCCGGCGCTGGTCGACGTGGATCTGCAGCGCCTCGTCGTCGTCGCTCCGGGTGACCGAGACGAGTCGCCGCGGCCAGCTGTCCACGTTGCGGAACCAGGCTCGGACGATCTCGTCGTAGGTGTCGGCGACGGCCGAGACGAGCCGGACGTGCCGGTCGGCGTAGTAGTGGCTGAACGCCTCCCGCAGCTGGGTCTCCTCGTACGCCGCCGGCTCGCGCGCCGGCACGGCGATGACCGTTGTCTCACCGCTGACCTTTGCTCCGGCGATGCCCAGCAGCTCGAGCTCGGCGTGGCTGTTCCAGAGCCGGCGCAGGCCCGCGTCCATGGTCAGGTCGAGCTCGGACCGCCGCGGGGTGGGTGCGCTCGGGCTCTCCGGGCGCCGGAACATCGACTCGGCGGACGGCGGCGCCCCGGCCGGGCCGGTCGGGGAGCCGGAGGGCCAGATCGTATCCAGCACGGCGAAGCCCCGCTGGGTCAGCACGCCGTCGGCGAAGGAGCCGGGGAACCAGCCGTTCGCCAGCACCTCCTGGAGCGTCCGCGCCTGAAGGTCGGCCATCCGGTTCATCTTGCACGCCAGCCGGACCTTGTCGTTGAGCTCCCGCTTGACGCACTCGGTCAGATAGTCGTCCAGGTCGGTGTGGTTCAGCATCGCCGCCTTGACCAGGCCCGCGTACTCGTCGCGGTCGCTCACCTGTACCCCGACCCGGATCTTGACCAGCGGGATGTTGTCGTCGGCGTCCAGGGTCACGAGCTCGCGGAGCGTCAGGTCCAGCCGACTCACCGCCGTGCTCACCACCACGACGTAGCTGGGCTTGCGTCCAGACATCAGGTTGGGCCGCAGCTGCTCGCCGGGTCGCTTGACCTGCGGCCGCTGCCCACTGGCCAGGACCACCGCGATGGTACGGGGCTGCACGGCCACCAGCCGTTCCAGGACCTGAGGCTCGCTGGCCAGCCGGGGGCCGAGGTCCGACTCCGACCGGCCGGGGCGGCGCAGCTTGATCGGGGGCTTGAAGTTCGGCGGGGTGGGATGCGACCGGTGCGCGCGCACGTAGTCCTGGACCCAGGTGCGGAGTGTGCCAGCCACTGACGCCCCTTTCGAGGATTCTGCCCCCTGGCACATGTATACCAAGTGCTGGCCCCTGAACTCGATCGTGAGCGGCCAACCCGGGTGTCGGCGGGCGCTGGCATGCTGGCGCCCATGGCGGCACGCGGATCTCCGTTCGGCCGGGTCACGCTGATCAGCGGACCGGAGTCGCTGCTGGCCGACCGGGCCGTGGCGGCGCTGCGGGACCAGATCCTCGCTGAGGCGCCCGAGGCGGAGTTCACCGAGACCGAGGCGGTCCGGCTGGACCGCGGCCGGCTGGCGGAGATCACCAACGCGTCGCTCTTCGCCACCCGGCGGGCCGCGGTCATCACCGACCTGGCCGCCCTGCCCACCGAGCTGCAGCCGGACCTGACCGCCCTGGCCACCACTCCGCTGCCCGACCTGGCCCTGGTCCTGGTGCACGGCGGGGGACCGAAGGGCAAGGGTCTGCTGGACAAGGTCAAGGCGGCGGGTGCCACGGTCCTGGACTGCCCGGCGGTCAAGCCGTGGGAGCTGCCGCAGTTCGTGTCGGCCGAGGCCACGCAGCTGGGCACGGCGATGGAACCGGGCGCCGCCCAGGTTCTCGTCGATGCGGTCGGCCATGACCTGCGGGCCCTGGCCGCGGCCGTCCGCCAGCTGGCGGCGGACAGCGAGGGCGGTCAGCTGTCGGCGGACCAGGTCCGGCGCTACTTCGCCGGACGCTCCGAGGTGACCAGCTTCGCGGTGGCCGACGCGGCGCTGGCCGGGCGGACCGGGCTGGCGATGGAGCAGCTGCGCTGGGCCCTCTCGACCGGGGTCGCCCCGGTGCTGGTCACCAGCGCGCTGGCCGCCGGCGTTCGCGGGCTGGGAAAGCTGGTCACCGCCGGCAGCGGCCAACGGGAGGCCGACCTGGCGCGGGAGGTCGGGGTGCCGCCGTGGAAGCTCAAGAGCATGCGGGCCCAGGCCCGTGGCTGGGATACGGCCGGCTTGGCCCACGCCCTGCGAGCCGTGGCCCTAGCCGATGCCGAGGTGAAGGGGGCGGCCGACGACGCGGCGTTCGCCCTGGAACGCATGGTGCTCACGGTCTCCCGCGCCCGCCGCGGCTGAACGGGGGTGAAGAGGAACCAAGCGGTCCGCGCGATCCTGCGCGCCGCGGAGCGGCGCAATCAGACGCGCGCGGCCTTGGAGGCGATCGCCGACTTGCGGTTGGCGGCCTGGTTCTTGTGGATGACGCCCTTGGACGCGGCCTTGTCCAGCGCCCGCGCGGCCGCCTGGGCCAGTTCGGTGGCCTTGGCGGTGTCGCCGGCGTCGGCAGCCTCCCGGAACCGGCGGATCGACGTACGCAGGGCCGACTTCGTCGCCTTGTTGCGCTGACGAGCGGTCTCGTTGGTCTTGATCCGCTTGATCTGGGACTTGATGTTTGCCACGGGGCGCGCCTCGATCGCTGGGTACTGTGCTGGTGGAGTTCCGCGTCCGGATCGAGTTGCTCCCGGCCCGTGGACGCGACCGCCTACGGTACCAGCGCGCGTACGCGTGGCTCAAGTCCGGCCCGGCGCCTCAGACCCGGTCAGCCGAGCAGCCCGGCCAGTAAACTCGCAAGCCTGCCCTTCTGGCCCTCGATCGAACTGGATCACCCATGACTGCCCCGTCCGTACCGCCGGCCGGCCGTACCGACCCGGCAATCCTTCGGAACTTCTGCATCATCGCCCACATCGACCACGGCAAGTCCACGTTGGCCGACCGGATGCTGCAGCTCACCGGACTCGTCGACGAGCGCAGCATGCGGGCGCAGTACCTGGACCGGATGGACATCGAGCGGGAGCGCGGCATCACGATCAAGTCGCAGGCCGTCCGGATGGGATGGGCGTCGGACGGTACGACGTATGTGCTGAACATGATCGACACCCCGGGGCACGTCGACTTCACCTACGAGGTGTCCCGGTCGCTGGCCGCCTGCGAGGGCGCCGTCCTGCTGGTCGACGCCGCCCAGGGCATCGAGGCGCAGACCCTGGCCAACCTGTACCTGGCCCTGGACGCCGACCTGCACATCATCCCGGTGCTGAACAAGATCGACCTGCCCGGCGCCCAGCCGGAGAAGTACGCCGCCGAGCTGGCCAGCATCATCGGCTGCGAGCCGTCCGAGGTGCTGCGGGTGTCGGCCAAGACCGGCGAGGGCGTGGCCGAGCTGCTGGACCAGATCGTCGCGCAGATCCCGCCACCGACCGGCGACGCCGACGCGCCCGCCCGTGCGCTGATCTTCGACTCGATCTACGACACCTACCGCGGGGTGGTCACCTACGTCCGGGTGGTCGACGGCCGGCTCTCCCATCGGGAGCGGGTGCTGATGATGTCGACCAAGGCGGCGCACGAGACGCTCGAGGTCGGGGTGATTTCGCCCGAGCCGATGCGCACCGATGCGCTTGGGGTCGGCGAGGTCGGCTACCTCATCACCGGCGTGAAGGAGGTGCGGCAGTCCCGGGTCGGCGACACCGTGACCTCGCTGGCCCGCCCGGCGCAGACCGATCTCGGCGGCTACCGGCACCCCAACCCGATGGTGTACGCGGGTCTGTACCCGATCGACGGCGCCGACTATCCCGAGCTGCGGGAGGCGCTGGACAAGCTGCAGCTCAACGACGCCGCTCTGTCCTACGAGCCGGAGACTTCCGGGGCCCTGGGTTTCGGCTTCCGGATCGGCTTCCTGGGCCTGCTGCACATGGAGATCGTCCGGGAGCGGCTGGAGCGCGAGTTCAACCTCGACCTGATCTCGACCGCGCCCAACGTGGTCTACCGGGTCGTGCTGGAGAGCGGCGAGGAGGTCGTGGTCACCAACCCGTCGGAGTACCCGACCAGCGGCAAGATCGCCGCGGTGTACGAGCCGGTGGTCCGGGCCACCATCCTCAGCCCGACCGACTACATCGGCACCATCCTCGAGCTGTGCCAGAGCCGCCGCGGTGTCCAGCACGGCATGGACTACCTGTCGGCCGACCGGGTGGAGATCCGCTACACCCTGCCGCTGGCCGAGATCGTCTTCGACTTCTTCGACGCCCTCAAGTCCCGGACCAAGGGCTACGCCAGCCTCGACTACGAGCCCGAGGGCGAGGAGCCGAGCGACCTGGTCAAGGTGGACATCCTGCTGCACGGTGAGCCGGTCGACGCCTTCTCCGCGATCGTGCACAAGGACAAGGCGTACTCGTACGGGGTGCAGATGACCGTGAAACTAAAGGAGCTGATCCCGAGCCAGCAGTTCGAGGTGCCGATCCAGGCCGCGATCGGCGCGCGGGTGATCGCCCGCGAGACCATCCGGGCGATCCGCAAGTATGTGCTCGCCAAGTGTTACGGCGGCGACATCACGCGAAAGCGCAAGCTGCTGGAGAAGCAGAAGGAAGGCAAGAAGCGGATGAAGATGGTCGGCCGGGTCGAGGTGCCGCAGGAGGCCTTCGTCGCCGCCCTGTCGACGAGCCAGCCGGCCAAGGTCGGCTGAGACAGGAGGGAAGCCTGATGCGCGCACTGATCTACCGGTCCTACGGGGGCCCCGAGGTGCTGGAGGTGGCCGAGGTCCCGGAACCGCACGCCGGACCCGGCCAGATCCGGATCGCCGTCAAGGCCGCCAGCGTCAACGCGATGGACTGGAAGCTGCGTTCCGGGATGCTGTCGGGCGAGAAGGCGCTGGAGGCTCCGGCCTATCTCGGCTTCGATGCGTCCGGGGTGGTGGACGAGGTCGGCGAGGGCGTCGCCGGGGTGGCGGTGGGCGACGAGGTCTTCGGCAAGGGCGACAACACGCAGGCCGAGTACGCGGTGCTGGACGCCTGGGTGCCCAAGGCGCCGCAGCTCGACTGGGCGGTCGCCGGCGCGGTCGGCGTGACGGGCGAGACCAGCGAGCGGGTGCTGCGGCTGCTCGGCGTGCAGCCCGGCGAGACGCTGTTCATCGACGGCGGCGCGGGCGGGGTCGGCGCCGTCGCGACCCAGTTCGCCGTCGCCCGCGGGATCCGGGTCATCGCCTCGGCCAGCCAGGACAACCAGGACTACCTGCGCGAGATCGGGGCCACCCCGGTGCTCTACGGCCAGGGCCTGGTGAACCGGGTTCGCGCGGTACCGGGCGACCCGGTCACCGCGGTGCTTGACGCGGCCGGCAAGACGCCGATCGAGGATCTGGTCGCGCTGGTCCCGGAGCCCAGCCGGGTCGTCTCGATCGCCAACTGGGGGGCGGCGAGCGCCGGGGCCCGGGTGACCGGCGGCAGCCAGGACTCGCAGCCGATGAAGGCGATGGCCGAGACGGCCGAGCTGCTCGAGCAGAACAAGCTGGTGGTCAAGGTGCAGACCTTTCCGCTGGACCGGGCGGCCGAGGCGCACCGGATCAGCGAGAGCGGCCACGTCCGCGGCAAGCTCGTCCTGCTGCCCTGACCGGAGCCGCTGGCGCCACGACCTAGGCTCGCCCGGTGCCGTCAACGCTGCCCGAGGGCGAGTCGCCCCCGGCCGACGGCACGCTGCCGGAGGACGCCCGGGCCGAGGTCGTCGGACGGCCGCTGAGCATCTACCTGCACGTCCCGTTCTGCAGCACCCGGTGCGGCTACTGCGACTTCAACACCTACACCGCCGCTGAGCTGGGGCCCGGCGCCACCCGGACCAGCTACGTCGACACCGCGATCGCCGAGCTCGACCTGGCCGTCCGGGTGCTGGGATCCGATGCGCCCGAGGTGTCGACGGTCTTCGTCGGCGGCGGAACCCCGACCCTGCTGCCCCCAGCCGACCTGGGACGGCTGCTCGCCGCCGTGAGGCAGCGGTTCGGGCTGACCGGCGACGCCGAGGTCACCACCGAGTCCAACCCCGAGTCGGTGACCGCCGACGACCTGGCCCGGCTGCGGGAGGCGGGCTTCACCCGGATCTCCTTCGGCATGCAGTCGGCCGTCCCGCACGTGCTGACCACCCTCGACCGGGTCCACTCGCCCGGCCGGGCGGCGCAGGCGGTGGCTGACGCACGGGCCGCCGGGTTCGACCAGGTCAGCCTGGACCTGATCTACGGCACGCCGGGGGAGAGCGGTGCCGACTGGGCGGCCAGCCTGGACGCCGCGCTGGCCGCCGGACCCGACCACGTCAGCGCGTACGCCCTGATCGTGGAGGCCGGGACCCGGCTCGCCACCCGGGTCCGCCGGGGCGAGCTGCCGATGCCGGATGAGGACGACCTGGCCGACAAGTACCTGGCCGCCGAGACCCGGCTGACCGTGGCCGGCTTCACCGCGTACGAGGTGAGCAACTGGGCCGTCCGACCGGCCGCCCGCTGCCGGCACAACCTGGCCTACTGGCGTGGGGACCACTGGTGGGGCGTGGGGCCGGGCGCGCACAGTCACGTGGGCGGGGTGCGCTGGTGGAACGTCAAGCACCCCAGCGCGTACGCGGAACGGCTGGTCTCGGGCCGCACTCCGGCGTACGCCCGGGAGGTGCTGACCGGCGAGGAGCGGCGGACCGAGCGGGTCCTGCTCGAGCTGCGGCTGGCCGAGGGCCTGCCGACGGCGGTGCTCAGCGGGACGGAGTCGAGGCGGGTGCCGGACCTGGTGGCGCGCGGCCTCGCCGAGGTGGAGAACGAGCGGCTGACCCTGACGCTGCGGGGCCGGCTGCTGGCCGACGGCGTGGTGCGTGACCTACTGGACTAGATGTGGTCCTGGGTGACGAAGTCGAACAGCTGCTCCACCGTGGTCAGCAGCGGGCGCTCCAGGTCGTCCCAGGACTCCACCCGACCCAGGATCACCTGCCAGGCGTTGGCGATGTCGGTCTGGTCCCGGTGCGGCCAGCCCAGGGCCGCGCAGATGCCGTGCTTCCACTCAGTGCCGCGGGGCACGTGCGGCCAGGCGGTCAGACCCAGCCGGCCCGGCTTCACCGCCTGCCAGATGTCGATGAACGGGTGACCCAGCACGGCCACGTACTCCCCGCCGGAGCCGCGACGGACCTCGTCGGCGATCCGGGACTCCTTGCTCCCGGGAACCAGGTGGTCGACCAGCACACCGAGTCGGCGTCCCCGCTCGGGAGCGAAGTCCTCGACCACCGCCGGCAGGTCGTCGACGCCGCCCAGGTACTCCACCACCACCCCGACATGCCGCAGGTCGTCGCCCCAGATCTTCTCGATCAGCTCGGCGTCGTGCCGGCCCTCGACGTAGATCCGGCTGCCCAGCGCGGTCTTGGCCCGCTCCGCCGGTCCGCGCACCGAGCCCGACGCCGTGCGGGTCGGGGTCGCCGGCCGGGCTGCGGCGGGAGCCTTCAGCACCACCGGCCGACCCTCATAGAGCATCCCGGCGCCGAGCGGGAAGGAACGACGCTTGCCGTGCCGGTCCTCGAGGACGACCAGGCCTCGTTCCCAGCGCACGACCGCACCGCAGAAGCCGGTGGTTGCGTCCTCGAGTACCTGCCCGGTCGCGAGTTCCAGGTCGGTGCTGGTCGGGCGTCCTGCTCGTTGCCACCCGGGGGCCAACACATCAGTTGTGTAGCGGTCGGCCGTCACGCTGGCAGCGTAAGCGACCCGGACCCCGCGACCCGGTATCCCGCGCCGAGCGCTGGCGGTGGAACCCTGTAGTTGTGCCGACACTGCCGATGTTCCCGCTCGGCTCGGTGCTGTTCCCACACATGCCGCTGCGGCTGCGGGTGTTCGAGGAGCGCTACCTGGTCATGCTGGCCGAGCTGCTCAAGACCGACTCGGCCCGCTTCGGGGTGGTGCTGATCGAGCGCGGCCCGGAGGTCGGTGGCGGAGAACAGCGGTTCGGCGTGGGCACGGTGGCCGAGATCACCCAGATCGGGGCGCAGGAGGGCTTCGTCGGACTGGTCGCGCACGGCGGGTCCCGGGTCGCGGTCGAGCGGTGGCTGGCCGACGCGCCGCATCCGTGGGCGGAGGTCCGCGAGCTGCCCGAGCTGCCCTGGGACCCGGCGCTGACCGGGCTGCGCGACGACATCGAGCGTCAGGTCCGGCGGGCCCTCGCGCTGGCCAGCGAGTTCGCCGAGAACGTCTGGCCGTCCGACATCGAGCTCTCCGACGATCCGGCGGCCGCGGCCTGGCAGCTGGCCGCCATCGCCCCGCTGGGGCCGATGGACCAGATCGAGCTGTTGGGCGCCGACAGCCTGGAGCGGCTGCTCACCCGGCTCGGCGAGCTGACCGCCCAGGCTTCCGTGGTCTTCGAGACGCCCTGGCCGCGCGACGACCAGCTGGACTAGTGGCGGGCGGGCCCCGAGCTCGACCGGGTCAGCAGCCGGATGGGCAGCATCACCTGGCGCGGTGCCGCCGTCGGATCGATCAGCAGCCGGCCGATCAGCTGACCGCGGCGCCGGATCGGCTGCTGCACGGTCGTCAGGTTCGCCTCCCGCGCTGCCTCGATGTCGTCGAACCCGCACACCGAGACGTCGCCGGGGACGGTGAGCCCGCGCTCGGTGAACACCGACAGCGCCCCGAGGGCCATCACGTCGCTCAGCCCGACCACCGCGGTGGGCAGGGGACCCGACTCGACCAGGTGGCTGGCCGCGCTGGCGCCGGAGGCGTAGGAGTTGTGACCGCCGGACAGCAGGCTCAGTCGTCCGGGGACGGTCTCGGCGAGCCCGCGCAACCGGGCCGCGTAGTCGTAGGTCGTCACCTGCTGCACGCTCAACCGGCGGGCGGGGCTGCCCGCCGGGCGGTTCGTCTCCACCAGCACGGTCACGTCCCGGTGCCCCAGGGCGGCCAGGTGGCGGCCGATCTGGCGACCGGCCTCCACATCGTCGATCGCGACCCAGCTCGTGGTCGGGTCGTCGTCCGGATCGGTGGTGACCAGCCGGATGCCGCGGGTCCGGGCCAGCTGGGCCGCGGGGTGGTCCACCGGCATCGACAGGAGCGCCATCGCGTCGATGCTCGCCTGGCGAACCGAGCGGAGGTCGTGCTCACCGAGATCGCCGGCCAGCGGCATAAGAACGATGCTGATCGCCCGGCACTCGGCGACCTCGCTCACCCCGGTCAGCAGCTCGATGACGAAGGGGTCGGAGAAGGCGTAGGAGAGCCGCTCGGACAGCAGGATGCCGACGGCGTCGGCCCGGCCGACCCGGAGGGTCCGACCGGCGGCGTCCGGCCCGGCGTACCCGAGCTCGTCGGCCTTGGCCAGGATGCGCTGCCGCAGCACTGCGGAGAGCTGGTCCGGCCGGTTGTACGCGTTGGAGACCGTGGACGGCGACACTCCGACGGCCGCCGCCAGCGTCTTGACGGTGATCCGCGCCACTGGCTGCCCTACGTCCTGCTGGTCTGAACTGGTCTGAAATCCTCTGCGACGCTAGCCCAAGCGCCGACGTTGCGGCCACCCCTGCACGCAGCCCGAGCCGGGTCGGCCGCCCCGATGAGGGCAGCCGACCCGGGTTCAAGGGGTCGTCGTCCCGCCTTGCGGGCTACTTGGCCTTCTTGCCCGGCCGCCAGTTCTGGTACGGATCGGTGCCCGGCGTCCAGTTCAGCACGCTCGCCTTCTCCATGAACTCGTCGGTGGTGATGTCCCCGCGGGCGAAGCGCTCGGCCAGCACCTTCTTGGCCTCGGTCTCGGGCGAGCCGCGCCCGGCCCACGGCGGCGGGCCGATGCGGCCGGTGCGGAACAGGAAGAACACACATGCTGCGGTCAGCAGCAGGAAGAGGAAGAACATGCCAGCTCCTAGGAAGGGTACGAAGGGCGGTGCGTCGCCCAGGGTCACGGGTCGGTCGGCCCACGGAGGTCCGAACCGGCCGCCGTCGAGGGGGATCAGCAGTGGAATCGTCATGTCGTCCATGCTGCGGATCTCCGGGCCGTCGCACATCGGCCCAGCAGCGGCACTTGGCGTACGTCCGTCGACGTAGCCGGGCTACGTAGCAGGGTCGATGTGTCACGGCGTCGGCTGGCCTAGTCTCGGCTCATCGTCGGCTTAGGAGGCAGGATGCAGCGGGTTCCCACCCGTTCCGTCCTCGTCGACTCCGTGGTCGCGCTGGTGCTCGGCTGGATGTGCTGGTCGGCGGCGGCCTTCGACTGGGGACGGGACCGCGACCCGGTCGAGCTCGGACCCGGCGGTCCGCCCGGCCGCCGCGACGGCCCGCCGCCCTGGTTCCTCGACCGGCCGGAGGTGGCCGACTGGGTGCTGCTGCCGGTGCTGATCACGGTCGCCGGCCTGGCGGTGCGCCGGGTCTGGCCCCGGTCCGCCTTCGTGGCCGTCGTGATCGGAGTCGGCGGCTACGTGGCCGCCGGCGCTTCCTTCCCGCTGGTCTTCCTGGCTCCGGCGCTGGTCATCTACGCCATGGCGATGGCACTCCCGTTGCGCCGGTGGGTACCGCTGACCGCGCTGCTGGTGCCGATGATCGTCGCCGGGCACCTGTCGGAGCCGTACCTCGGGCTGCTCGACCCGCGCCTGTACGCGGGCGTGGTCCTCGGCATCGCGCTGGCGATCGTGCCGGCCCTGTTCGCCCTGCTCCGACGGAGTCGCCGGGAGGGCGAGCGGGTCGCCCGGGAGCAGGACCGGCGGCGGTACGCGTACGAGGAGCGGATGCGGATCGCCCGGGACGTGCACGACGTGGTCGGCCACAGCCTGTCGGTGATCACCATGCAGGCCGGGGTGGCGCTGCACGTGCTGGACCGGCGGCCCGACCAGGTCGCGGCGTCTCTGGAGGCGATCCGGACCACCAGCCGGGAGGCGCTCGCCGAGCTGCGGACGACGCTGGAGGTGTTCCGCGACCCGGACGGCGGAGAGCCACGGGCTCCGCTGCCGGGGCTGGCCCGGCTGGACGACCTGGTCGGGGCGCTGCGGCAGGCCGGCCGGATGGTCGAGGTGGTGCGGGAAGGCGCCGTGATGCCTTTGCCGGCGGCGGTCGACCAGGCCGCCTTCCGGATCATCCAGGAGGCGCTGACCAACGTGGTGCGGCATGCCGAGCAGGCGACGGCGGTGGTCCGGGTGAGCCAGGAACCGGGACGGCTGGTGGTCGAGGTCAGCGACGACGGTCCGGCCGCTGCCGTGCCGGCGGCCGGCAACGGGATCCACGGCATGGGCGAGCGGGCCCGGGCGGTCGGGGGAACGCTCGAGGTGCTGCCGCGGGCGGGCGGGGGACTCGTGGTCCGGGCCGTGCTGCCGCTGGGCGAGGAGGCGCCGTGACCATCGCGGTGGCGCTGGTCGACGACCAGCCCCTGGTGCGGATGGGCCTGCGGGTGCTGATCGAGTCCGAGGACGACCTCACCCTGGCCGGCGAGGCCGAGAACGGACGGCAGGCGGTCAGCCTGATCCGCCGGACCAGGCCGGATGTGGTGCTGACGGACATCCGGATGCCGGAGCTGGACGGCATCGCGGCGTTGCGTCAGGTGAGCGCGGACCCGGGGTGCGCCGGCGTACGGGTGATCATGCTGACCACCTTCGAGCTCGACGAGTACGTCTTCGACGCCCTGCAGGCCGGGGCGGCGGGCTTCCTGATCAAGGACAGCGACCCGGCGGACATGCTCCGGGCCATCCGGCTGGTCGCCGCCGGCGAGTCCCTGCTGTCGCCGTCGGTGACCCGCCGGGTGATCGCGTCGTTCACCTCCCGGTCCGCCCTGCGCCGGCCGCACCCCCGGCTGGCCGAGCTGACCGATCGGGAGCGCGAGGTGCTCAGCCTCATCGGTGAGGGCCTGAGCAACTCCGAGATCGCCGAGCGGCTGGTGGTCAGCCAGGCCACCGCCCGGACCCACGTGAGCCGGGCGATGACCAAGCTCGGCGCCCGCGACCGGGCCCAGCTGGTGGTGATCGCCTACCAGTCCGGCTTGGTCCGCTGAGCGCTCGGCTGAATGCAGGAGAAGTTGAGCGGGCGGTGAGCAGCATCTCCGGCCGGTAGGCCGGTGGAAGCACTGACCTGGATCCGCTACGCGCGTTTCAGCTCTGCTCGTCGTGTCGTGCCTGAGCCGGGTCTCTGGAGTAGCGAATCCAGGTCAGCGCGCGAGCGGCCTGCTATCCCACTGGACCGCACGGCTTACGGGTGCCATCCGCCGCCGCCTGAGATTGCTACGCCAGTGGCCTCCGCGGCTGGTGACACCCCGGTCAGCCGTGGAACGCGCGTAGCAGAATCAGGCGCTCGGGTCAGGCGAGGGGGAGCGGCGGGCGGTTGGGCAGGACGACCGGCGGCTGACCGGCCGCCTGGGCGGCGACCTCGCCGCGCTGGCTGAACACGAACGCCCGGTCCACCGGGTCGCCGTGGCCGGGCACGGCGATGGTCCGCTCGGTCATCAGGCCGACCAGTCCATCGAGGGTGCCGGCCCACTCGTCGGGCACCGAGTCCGGACCGAAGGACGGCGCACCGGCCGACTCGATGAGGTCGCCGGCGAACACCACGTCCGGCCCCGGCACCACCACGAGGAGGTCACCGTCGGTGTGCCCGCGGCCCAGATGGGCGACCTCGACCCGTTGGTCGCCGAGGTCGAACGCGGTCGCCACCACCAGCTCGCGGCCCGGCGGGACCAGCGCCTCCGGCGCCACTCCCAGCCGTGTCGCCTCGGCGGCGGCCTCGGGGGAGGCCAGCCGGCCGGCTACGGACTCGTGCCCGACGCTGTCCAGGCCGGCGAACGCGGCCAGTCCGAATGCGTGGTCGTAGTGCCAGTGGGTCACCACGACCGCGACCAGCGGGCGGTCGGTGACCGTGCTGACGGACTCCCGGATCGCCCGGCCCTGCTCGGGGCTGGACCCGGTGTCGACCAGCAGGGCGGCCTCGGTACCGACCACCAGGCCGAGGTTCACCGACTCCGGCTCGGCCACCGCTCGGTAGATTCCCGGCCTCAGCTCCTGCCACGATCCCAGGGCGAACTCGTTCACCCGGCTAGACTGGCACTCTGCCTGGGTGAGTGCCAAGCGGGCGAGGTGAGGAGGTGACGTCGTGGATGAACGCAAGCTCGAGGTGCTCCGGGCCATCGTCACCGACTACGTCTCCAGCCAGGAACCGGTCGGGTCCAAGGCGCTGGTCGAGAAGCACGATCTCGGCGTCTCTCCGGCCACCGTGCGCAACGACATGGCGGCGCTGGAGGAGGAGGGCTACATCACCCAGCCCCACACCAGCGCCGGCCGGATCCCGACCGACAAGGGCTACCGGTTGTTCGTGGACCGGCTCGGCTCGATCAAGCCGCTGTCGGCCGCCGAGCAGCGGGCCATCCAGACCTTCCTCTCCGGCGCGATCGACCTGGACGACGTCCTGCTGCGCACCGTCCGGCTGCTGGCCCAGGTGACCCAGCAGGTCGCCGTCGTGCAGTACCCGACACTCAGCCACTCCACCGTGCGGCACGTCGAGCTGGTCGCCCTGTCCAGCACCCGGCTGCTGCTGATCCTGATCACCTCCACCGGGCGGATCGAGCAGCGGGCGATGGGTGTGCCCGAGCACGACGACGAGACGCTGGCCGAGCTCCGGGCCCACCTCAACTCGGCCGCGGTCGGCCAGTCGTCGTCCTCCGCCGCCGTCCGGCTGAGCCAGCTGGCCACCGAGCTGCCGCCGTCGCTGGACATCATCGGCCAGGCGGCCATCGCCACCCTGCTGGAGATGGTCGGCAGCGAGACCTCGGGCCGGATGGTGGTCGGTGGCATGCCCAACCTCACCCGCTACGGCTCGGAGTTCGAGACCACGGTCAAGCCGGTGCTGGAGGCCCTGGAGGAGCAGGTGGTGCTGCTCAAGCTGTTGGGTGAGGCCAGCACCGCCGACGTGACGGTACGGATCGGCCAGGAGAACCCGTACAAGGAACTACAGTCGACGTCAGTGGTCGCCAGTGGCTACGGCAGCCAGCTCGACACGTTCGCCACCCTGGGGGTGGTCGGGCCGACCCGGATGGACTACCCCTCGACCATGGCGTCGGTCCGAGCCGTGGCCCGTTACGTCGGCCGCTTCTTGTCTGAAGGATGATCGCAGAACCGATGAGCAGTGACTACTACGAGGTCCTCGGGGTGCCGCGCGATGCGAGCCCCGAGCAGATCAAGAAGGCCTATCGCCGGCTGGCGATGAAGCTGCACCCCGACGTGGCCAACGAGCCGGACGCGGCGGAGCGCTTCAAGAAGGTCGCCGAGGCGTACGAGGTGCTGCAGGACCCGAAGAAGCGCGACCTCTACGACCGCGGCGGCGACCCGCTCGGCGGCGGGATGGGCGGCGGCTTCAACGGCGGTTTCGGAGCTGGTGGCTTCGACTTCACCAACCTCGTCGACGCCATGTTCGGCCAGCAGGCCTCGCGCGGTCCGCGGTCCAGGGTCCGCCGGGGTCAGGACGCCCTGGTCCGGCTGGACCTGGAGCTGGCCGAGGCCGCGTTCGGCACCACCAAGCCGTTGCGGGTGGACACCGCCGTGCTCTGCCCGCGCTGCAACGGGGCCGGAGCCGCCGAGGGTTCTCAGCCGGTGCGCTGCTCGACCTGCCACGGCCAGGGCGACGTGACCCATGTGCAGCGGTCCTTCATCGGAGACATCCGGACCACCCAGCCCTGCCCGACCTGTCGCGGCTACGGCACGGTGATCCCCAACCCGTGCCCCGAATGCGCCGGCGACGGCCGGGTCCGGTCGACCCGGACCATCAACGTGAAGATCCCGCCGGGCGTCAGCACCGGCAACCGGATCCACCTGGCCTCGCACGGCGAGGTCGGTCCCGGTGGCGGTCCGGCCGGCGACCTGTACGTCGAGCTGAGCGTGGCCAGCCACGAGATGTTCCGCCGCGACGGCGACGACCTCGAGGTGGTTGTCAAGATTCCGATGACCGCGGCGGCGCTGGGCACCGAGGTGCTTGTCGCGACCCTGGAGTCGGACCTGCCCGACGCCGACCCCGAAGACACGAGCGTGCGGGTGGCGGTGCCCTCCGGCACCCAGTCCGGGACCCGGATCGCCATCGACGGCAAGGGCGTGCCGCGGCTACGGGCGAACGGTCGCGGCCAGCTCGGCGTCACCCTGCTGGTGCAGACGCCTACCCGCCTCGACGACGAGCAGCGCGAGCTGCTGCGTCAGCTCGCCGAGCTCCGCGAGGAGACTCGGCCCGAGGGCAGCATGCAGAAGACGGGCCGGGGTGTTTTCGGCCGGCTGCGGAACGCGTTCGCCGGTCAGTGAACCGTCGCCCGCGGTGCGATCGCTGGTGACCGCCCCGCTGTTCTTCTCCGAGACTCTCGGCCGGCCTGAGGTGGGCAGCCTGGTCACCCTGGACGGCGAGGACGGTCGCCATGCGGTGGTGGTCCGGCGGATCCGGGCCGGTGAGGAGCTGGTGGTCGGCGACGGCCGGGGGTTCGGCGTACGGGGGCGGGTCGAGAAGGTCGACCGGGCCTCGCTGACCCTGGAGGTCGTAGAGACCCTGACCGCACCGACGGGTGGCAGCGCGGTCGTCGCCGTGCAGGCCCTGGCCAAGGGGGACCGGTCCGAACTGGCCGTGGAGATGCTGACCGAGACCGGGGTCAGCACGGTCGTGCCCTGGGCCGCCTCCCGGTCGGTCGTGCGCTGGACCGGCGAGCGGGGGGAGCGGTCCCGGGCCAAGTGGCAGGCCACCGCCCGGGAGGCGGCGAAGCAGTCGCGGCGGCTGCGGATCCCGGAGGTCACCGAGCCGATGACCACCGCCCAGGTCGCCGACCGGATCACCGAGGCCGACGTCGCGCTGGTCCTGCACGAGGCCGCCCATCGCCGGCTGACCGAGCATCCGCTGCCGGAGGCCGCCGAGATCCTGGTCGTGGTCGGTCCCGAGGGCGGCATCGCCCCCGAAGAGCTGGACGCCTTCGTGGCCGCCGGCGCCTCTCCGGTCTCGATCAGCGACGGCGTGCTCCGCACCTCCACCGCCGGTGCCGTCGCCGTCGCCCTCCTCCGCATATGACCATGCGCCCTGAGCCTGTTCAACGGCCAGACGACCGGGCCTGGACAGGCTCAGCCCCAATGGGAGGCTTCGGGTTCACCGTCGCCACCCGGTTGCCCGGCCGGCTCGGGCGGACCGGGGAGATCGTCACTCCGCACGGCCGGATCAAGACCCCGGCCTTCATCGCCGTCGGAACCCTGGCCACGGTCAAGGCCGTGCTGCCGGAGAGCCTCGCCGCTCTCGGTGCCCAGGCGGTGCTGGCCAACGCATACCACCTCTACCTGCAACCCGGCGCGGACATCGTCGAGGCGGCGGGCGGACTCGGCGCCTTCATGAACTGGTCCGGCCCAACCTTCACCGACAGCGGTGGCTTCCAGGTGATGTCCCTCGGGGTCGGGTTCAAGAAGGTGCTGGCCATGAGCACCGCCGGAGTGGCCGACGACGAGGTGATCGCCGAGGGCAAGACCCGGCTGGCCCGGGTGGACGACGACGGGGTCACCTTCACCTCCCACCTGGACGGTTCCACGCACCGGTTCACACCGGAGGTCTCGATGCGGATCCAGCACCAGCTGGGGGCTGACGTGATGTTCGCCTTCGACGAGCTGACCACGCTCAGGAACACCCGGGAGTACCAGGAGCGCTCGGCACGGCGTACTCAGGCCTGGGCGGAACGTTGCCTGGCCGAGCACGCCCGGCTGACCGAGGATCGGGCGGACCGGCCGTACCAGGCGCTGTTCGGGGTGGTCCAGGGTGCGCAGTACGAGGATCTTCGCCGGCAGGCCAGCCGGGACCTCGCCGCGCTCTCCGGGGCCGGCGGCGGGTTCGATGGGTACGGCATCGGCGGCGCGCTGGAGAAGGAGAACCTGGGCACCATCGTCGGGTGGTGCGCCGAGGAGCTCCCGGAGGACCGGCCCCGCCATCTGCTGGGCATCTCCGAGCCGGACGACATCTTCACCGCGATCGAGCACGGCGCCGACACCTTCGACTGCGTCTCGCCCTCCCGGGTGGCTCGCAACGCGGCCGTCTACACCCGCGACGGCCGGTTCAACGTCAACACCGCGTCGTCCCGCCGGTCCTTCGCGCCGCTCGACCCGGAGTGCGACTGCTACACCTGCACGCACTACACCCGGGCCTACCTGCACCACCTGTTCAAGGCGCGGGAGATGCTGGCGTCGACGCTGTGCACCATCCACAACGAGCGGTTCATCGTCTCCCTGGTCGACCGCATCCGGGCCAGCATCGAGACCAACGACTTCGCGGCCTTCCGGACCGAGTTCCTGGGCCGCTACTACGCCGCGGTCTGACCGGGCTCAGCGGGGCGGCTCGTTCCGCTG
>DATHBQ010000070.1:0-1966 GCA_035296105.1 Propionibacteriaceae bacterium
GCTGCCGGGCAGGCCCCAGAACAGGTCGGGATGCTCGGTGGGGCTGGCGGTGATCGGCTCGCCGTCGGCCAGCACCACCTCGGCCCAGGTGACGGAGTGGGCGGCCAGCCCGTAGCGGCGACCCAGCCAGCCGAATCCGCCGCCGAGAGTGTAGCCAACCACGCCGACCCGGGGACTGGAGCCCATCAGGCCGGCGAGCCCGTACGGGGCGGCGGCGTCGAGCACATCGGCCCAGACGGCTCCGGCGCCCACCCGGGCGCGGCGGGTGTCCGGGTCCACTTCGACCGACCGAAGCCGGGAGGTGTTGACGAGTACGCCGTCGCAGGGCCGGCCGGTCCCGTGCCCGGTAGCCAGCACCCCAACGCCCAGGCCTGCGCGGCGGGCGTGACGGACGGCGGTCCGGATGTCGTCGGCGCCCTCGGCGAGGACGACCACAGCCGGATGGTGTGCGACCTCCAGGTTCCAGGCGGCGCGGGCGGCGTCGTAGCCGGGGTCGAGGGGGCGGAGGGCTCGTGCGCTCAGGTTGATCGTCGGTGCGGCCACTTTACTCCCTTCTGGACTGTCGGAAGATTATTGCCAAGGGGACTATGTGGGCAACCCGTCATCCGCGGAGATCGCTCGTCCCGCGGTGATACGCGGTTACCGTGACCCCATCCGTACGAAGACCCCCGGAGGACGGAGATGGAAGCGCTGCCCCCGCGATCGCGGCTGCTGCACGTGGGCCTGATGAAGACCGGTACGACGGCGCTGCAGTCGGCGGCCAGCAGCCGACGGCGCGAGCTGTTGCGCCACGGCGTGCGCTATCCCGGCGGGCACTACAACCACCGCCGGGAGGCGCAGGCCCTGTTCGACCGCCGTTCGGATGCCGGGCGGAGGAAGCCTGATGCCTGGGACCGGCTGCTGACCGAGATCAATGCCGACACCACCCGACGGATCTTCCTGAGCAACGAGATGATCGCCGGCGGTGACGAGACCGTGGTTCGGCGCTTCCGGGACGACCTGGGGCCGCGCACCCACGTGGTCTTCACCGTGCGCAGCTTCGCGTCGATCCTGCCCTCGCTCTGGCAGCAGTACGTCAAGTCCGGTTACCAGCGGGACTTCGAGGCGTTCCTGTCCAGCCGGCTGGCCGGCGACCCCACCCAGCTGCCGGCCGACCTGGCCCGGCACGACCAGGCCACCCTGGTGACCCGGTGGGCCGGTGTCTTCGGGGCCGAGAACGTCACCGTCGTCGTGGTCGACAAGAGCGAACCGCGCCGGGTGCCCTCGTCCTTCGAGATGCTGCTCGGTCTTCCGACGGGGATGTTGTACGAGCCTGAGCTGCGGGGGGAGTCCATCAACCGGTCACTTTCGGCGCACGAGGCGTCACTCCTGCTGACGGTGAACCGCATCGTCGGACCGCACGGCCTCGCTCAGGAGCGGCTGGACCGGGTGCTCCTCAAGGGCGCCATCGCGCGCATGCTGGACGAGGGCCCGGTGCCGGACCCCGGCGCCCAGCTGGTCCTGCCGCCCTGGGCGGTGGAGCCGGCGGTAGCCCGGAGCCGGCGGTACGCCGAGGTCATCGCCGGAACCGGCGTTCGGGTGGTCGGGGATCTGGAGGAGCTGAGCCGCCCGCCCCGGACCGACCGGGGGTTCTGGGCGGTCAGCGAGACGGTGCCGGTCGAGGTCGCCGCCCAGGCCCTGGCCGGAGCGTTGTCGGCCGGACTGGGTCGCGGGAGCAACTTCGGCCTGCCGGCCGGCGTCCGACCGGGGACCAAGGATGCCGTCGTCGGTCGGATGCGCTGGCGGGCGGCCGCCATGAGGCAACGCCTGCGGCGGATGCGGCACCAGTTCCGGGCGGGTTGGCCGGCTCGGCGATCCTGAGCCGGGCTGCTGCGGGCTGAGCCGGTCGAAGCAGGGGCTGACCCGTCGACGGGCTCAGCGCAATCGGAGGGTCAGCCGCCGCGAGAAGGCGCGCGATCTGGGCCTG
>DATHBQ010000071.1:0-3033 GCA_035296105.1 Propionibacteriaceae bacterium
CGCCGATCGCCCGGTGAGCGTCGCGGTGTCCGGGGCCGCTCGCCTGGCCGGGATGTGCAGTGCCAACCCCAAGACGGCCGAGCGCTTCGATGCCGACACCTGGACCACGTTCGACGGCCGCGCGCTCGCCGTCCTCCGCCCCACCGGCCCGGGCTCGGTCGCGGTCACCGTCACCGCAGCCGGCCTGGAGGCGGTCACCGTGCCGCTGGAGGTGGAGTGATAGCCGCGGTCACTCGAAGCCGTCCTGAGGTCGCGGACCGACGTGGCGAACGACAACAACGACCCGGTCTTCCCGGTGGGCGCCGGCCTGCGCCACCGGCGACTCGGCCTGCGGAGAGTCAGCCGTCTCCGACGATCGGTGGCGGGACGGTCGAGCAGACCAGGACCCGGGGATCGGTGCTGTCGTCCTCGACCACCCCTCCCTCTTGGGGAAGCCGACCGGTCCGCAGCACTGAGCCGGTCCGGGGATCGAACAGCCAGTAGTCGGCCGGGACGTGACCCTCGGGATCGCGAATGTCCCACCGCCCCCCGTGCTCGGCGTAGCCGATCCAGAGCACGCCACGATCCACCAGGCCGCGGGTGGTCAGGCAGAGGTCCCAGGACGGCTCGAGGTCGGCGGTAGGCAGGCCGCCCAGGATCCTGCCGACGAGGCCGACGTAGCGGCTGCCCTCGAAGTCCAGGGCCTCCCGCCAGCCAGCGTCCCGGGCCAGGAAGTAGGGGTGGAAGCCGGGCTCGTCGGGACGGATCCGCCACTGCCACAGGCTGCCGGCTCCGTACGCGACGCCCATCGTCCCGCCCGCGCAGAGGTTGCTCCAGGCCTCGTGTCCCTGCCACCAGCCCGCCCCGTTGCCCGGTCGGACGGTCTCCTCGTACGTCGGCTCGGCGTTCATCACCGCCCGGACCGGGGTGTTGGTCCACAGCCGGGCCACCCGGTCGGGAACGTGGTCGCCCTGGTGACCGGTCTGGCACCACTGGAAGTCCAGCCAGTCCGCCGTCTGATGGGCGTTCGCGGTCGAGTGCGGCCGGTAGTGGATCCCCGTCGGCTGCCCGTACGCGTCCCAGCGGTGCACCTCCACCCCGCCGGCCTCGATCTGCGGCTCGGTGCCGGCGCCGTCGGCGCCCACCAGGTACACCACCGGCCGGGCGCCGTAGCGGGCGACCAGGTAGCGGCAGTAGCGGGCGTACTCCCCCGGCGGGACCACCGGCCCGGCGACATCCAGGCCTTTCCAGCCGAAGCCGTGGAACACCGGCTGGAGCACCGGCGTGAGGCCGTGCGCGACGAGGACGGCGAGGATCCGGTCGAGGTAGCCGAAGTACTCGACGTTGATCGTGGTGAGCCGGCCCTCGGGCAGGTCCTCGAAGCCGACCTCGAACCCCTCGTCGACGTTCCGGCCCCGCGGACCGGTGGCGCGCATGTCCGGCTGCACCGTCATCAGCAGCACGGCGTTGAAGCCCTTGTCCCGCCGGTCGGCGGCGTAGGTCTCGACGTCGGTGACCAGGGCCCGCCAGGGCATCGCCCAGGCGGTGTCGGCCACCACCAGCCACGGCGTCCCGTCGGCGTGCCGACCGGCACGGGCCTGTGGCGCGACGGTCACGAAACCGTGCTCGTACGCGGGGTGGCCGCCCGGCTCGGCCGGCATCGCGGTCAGCCGGCCGGAGGCGGGACTCACCTCGACGTCGCCGCGGACGGACCAGGTCCAGGAACCGTCGGCGCGGGTCGAGGCGAACCGGACCCGCCAGCTGCGGCCACCGTCCCAGAAGGCCGGGCGGGTCAGCGTCTCCCCCGACTCGTGGACGAAGTCGACGACGACATCGAGTTCGAGATACGGGTTGGCGAGCGTGGGTCCGGTCAGCGCGATCTCCACCTCGCGCCACTGCCTGATGCGGGCCGAGCTTGTCGAAGTCGGCCCTTCGACAGGCTCAGGGCGCATCCCCGGACTCATGCCGCGAGCAGCTCGTGGGCGGTGGCCAGGTCGGTCACGATCACGTTCACCCAGCCACCCGCGATGGCGGCGGCGATCGCCTTGCGCTTACGCACCCCGCCGGCCAGGCCGACGCGGCGCGGGATCGCCCGGTATGCGTCGGGGGCGATGCCGACCACCCGGGCGTCGATGTCGCTGGCGACGAGCTCGCCGTCGGCCCGGAAGAACCGGTGGCAGACGTCGCCCACAGCGCCCTCGGCCAGAAGCGACTGCTGGTCGACCGGATCAACGGCGTTACCGCTCAGCTGCAGCAGCTCGGACGGCTCCAGGCTGCCGATGCCGACCAGGGCCATGGTCAGGTCCCGCCACTGCCGGGCCACGTCGGCCATCACCGGGTCGTCCAGCAGGTTCTCGGCGATCTCCCGCCGCCCCACCAGCAGCGGGGCGGGCGCGAACCGCGGACTGGCGCCGACCAGCTCGGCCAGCTGGACGAGCAGCCGGTTGGCCCGGGTCTGCACCGCCGGCACCCCCATGCCACCCACGAGCTGGACCACTGTCTCGGCTCCGGGAACCCGGAGCGGGCGCAGCCGGTCCACCACGGCCAGCAGGGTCTGGCTCCACGAGGAGATGCCCACGCGCTCGCCGCCGGTCAGGGTGTTCTCCAGGTAGGTCGCGCCGGCCGAGCCCAGACCGGCCAGGATCTCGGGCTCGCTGCCCTCGACGTCGACCACCACCGCCTCCAGCAGGCCGAAGCGCTGCTCGAGGGCGTGTTCGAGCTCGGTGTGCACGCCCGAGGAGACCGCGACGATGGTCCGGACGATGCCCGTCTCGGCCGCCCGCTTCAGCAGGCGGGAGACCTTGGCCTGGGAGATGTGCAGCGTGGTCGCGATGTCGGTCTGCCGGATCCCCTGCTCGTGGTACATCTGGGCGACCTTGGTCATCAGCCGCACCTGTCCGTCGAACTGGGTTCGGCCGACCATGCCGGCGTAGCTGACCACCGAAGCTGAAGCCTCCTGAGCTGAATAGGCATTCATTCTTGCTCACCGGATCGCCGGACCCGGGCGGCCTCCCGACGCCACCGCTCGCGCCGGTCGAGCCGCTCCGACTCGGC
>DATHBQ010000072.1:0-15823 GCA_035296105.1 Propionibacteriaceae bacterium
TGGTCCTGGCGGCGGTGCGCGACGCGAACACCCAGGCGCAGGCGCTGGCGCCCAGCAAGCTGGGCCCGCTGACCGGCGGGATGGGCGGCGGCCTGCCGGGCCTGCCGTTCTAGCTGGAGTCGCGGCGTGTACGAGGGTCCGGTCCAGGACCTGATCGACGAGCTGGGCCGGCTGCCCGGGATCGGGCCCAAGAGCGCCCAGCGGCTGGCGTTCCACATCCTGGCCGCCGACGCCGAGGACGTGCTGCGCCTGGCCGACACGCTGAAGCTGGTCAAGGACACGGTGAAGTTCTGCGAGACCTGCTTCAACGTCGCCGAGGACACCCAGTGCCGGATCTGTCGTGACCCGCGGCGGGACCAGGCGACGATCTGCGTGGTCGAGGAGTCCAAGGACGTCGTGGCCGTGGAGCGCACCCGGGAGTTCCGCGGTCGCTACCACGTGCTGGGCGGCGCGATCAGCCCCATTGACGGGATCGGCCCGGCGGACCTCAAGATCCGCGAGCTCTGCCTGCGACTGGCCGACGGCACGGTCACCGAGGTGATCCTGGCCACCGATCCCAACCTCGAGGGTGAGGCGACGGCGACGTACCTGAGCCGACTGCTGCTGCCGATGGGCGTCCGGGTCAGCCGGCTGGCCAGCGGACTCCCGGTGGGCGGCGACCTGGAGTACGCCGACGAGGTCACTCTCGGCCGCGCCTTCGAAGGCCGCCGCTTCGTCGAAGCCTCCTGAGGCTCGTCCCGGATTCGCTACGCGCGTTTCACCGCTGCCCGGCGTGTCGCGCCTTGGGGCGGCCACTGGCGTAGCGTTCTTAGACTCGGACCGCCGAGCCCGCGCAACCGCCGGGCTCGGCCGTCTCCGACCCAGCTTCTGGATTCGCTACCCCAGTCGGCCGTGGAGCCTGCGACACGCCGACTGGGTCTGAAACGCGCGTAGCAGATTCAGGCGGGCGAGTGGGTGCGCAACCACCGGCCGAAGTGCGGGACGGTGAAGGCCAGGCTGCCGCGCTCGGCCGAGTAGACCAGGCCCTTCTTCATCAGGGCGTCGCGGGCGGGGGAGAGGGACGAGGGCTTGCGGCCGAGGGCCGTTGCCACGTCCGTGGTCGACACCGCCGCATCGGGCGCCAGGTCGCTGGTCAGTCCGGCCATGGCTCGCAGGTAGTCCCGCTCGGCGGGCGTCGCCCGTTCGTAGCGCGAGCCGAAGAACCCGACGGCGAGCTCCGCCTCCGCCTCGGGCGCGGCCACCTCGACGTCGGCCGCAGTGATGGGGGAGTCCGGCGCGTGATCCCAGGCCGCCTTCCCGTACGCCTGGACGAAGTAGGGATAGCCGCCCGACGCCGACCCCATCGCGGCCAGCGCCTCCCTGGCCCAGGTCGCTCCTTCCCGCTCCGCCGGAGCCAACAGGGCCCGCTCCACCCCGGCCGCGTCGAGCCGGTCGATCCGGACGTAGCGGAAGAGCCGCTCGGAGTAGGACTTCGAGGCCGACAGGACGCTCGGCAGATGCGGCAGCCCCGCCCCCACCAGCATCAGCGGCTTGCCGGTCTGGGACAGTTCGTGACAGGCCGCGCAGAGCGCCGACACGTCCTCCGGGATCAGGTCCTGCATCTCGTCGATGAACACGGCCACCCCGGCCGACACCTCTGTGGCCAGGTCGGCGACGTCGCTGAGCAGCTCCAGCAGGTCGATCTCGATGTCGCCGGAGTCGGCCCGGCCGACGGCCGGCATCCCGTCGATGGCCGGCGTCCAGCGGTCGACCAGCTTGCCGCCCCGGGGATTGGCGCGGAGCCCGAACGCCTTGAGCACAGCCAGTACCTCGGCCACCCGGTCCGGGGCCCGATGCCGGATCGACAGCTCTCGTACGGCGGCGTGCAGCGCGCTGGTCAGCGGCCGGCGCAGGCTGGTGTCCGGCCGGGCCTCCACCTTTCCGGTGCCCCACAGCCGGTCCATCGCCTGCGACCGCAGGGCGTTCAGCAGCACCGTCTTGCCGACCCCGCGCAGACCGGTGAGCACCAGGCTGCGCTCCGGCCGCCCGCGCTCGACCCGCTCGAGGGCCACGTCGAACGCCTTCAGCTCGGCATCGCGACCGGCCAGCTCCGGCGGTCGCTGACCGGCGCCGGGGGCGTACGGGTTCCGGACCGGGTCCATGTCTCGGACCGTATCAACGTGTCTAGTGCAAACCGTAGATTTCCGTAGACAACGCTCGACGTGTCGGGACTAGGCCTTTATCCAGCTCTATCGGGATCTCTAGCGGTGGCCATAGACGCCCGTAGACAGGGCCATAGACCTAGAGGACGCCGGTGGCCTCGGCGTGGGAGACGCCGAGCTGCTCGCAGGCGTAGTTCAGAGTCCGCTGCACCGCCAGGGTGTCGTCCAGCGGCATCACGGCGCTCTCCGTCCGTCCCGCCTGAACGCCCGAGGTGACCTCTATCAGCTCGTGCGAGTACCCCTTGCCCAGCGGCGGCTGCTCGATGATCTCCGGGTCCTGGTTGCTTCGGTGCAGCACCAGACTCTTCGGGTGGTGGAAGCGTGGCGGTATCTCGATCCATCCGCTGGTGCCGAAGATCCGGGCCGCCCCGGGCAGCGGATTGCGCAGTGACATCAGGATGGACGCCGACCGGCCGTCGGCGTAGCCCAGCAGCATTCCCGCCTCGAGGTCCACGCCCGTCGGGGCCAGCGAGCCGACCACGTCGACCGAGGCCGGGGCGCCCAGGAAGTAGTGCGCGAACGACACCGGGTACACCCCGAGGTCGAGCATCGCGCCACCGCCCTGGGCCGGGTCGAAGAGCCGGTGCTTCGGGTCGTACGGCTGGTCCACCCCCAGGTCGGCCTGGACCTGCCGGACCTCGCCGATCGTTCCGTCGTCGACCAGCCGTCGGGCGGTCACGATCGCCGGCTGGAAGCGGGTCCACATCGCCTCCATCACGAACACCCCACGCTCCCGGGCAGCGTTGATGATCTCCTCGGTCCCGGCCACCGTGGCGGTGAAGGACTTCTCGACGAGCAGGGCCTTGCCGGTCCGGATGGCGGCCAGGGCGACCTCGTGGTGCTGCGGGTGCGGCGTGGCGATGTAGAGCACGTCGACCTCGTCGTCGGCCACGATGTCGGCGTACGAGCCGTACGCCCGGGCGATCCCGAACCGCTCCGCGAAGTCCTGAGCCCGCTCGGTGGACCGGCTGGCCACCGCGACCACCGAAGCGCCGGGGACGTGGGCGAAGTCCGGTAGCACCGAGGCGGCGATGTTGCCGGGACCGACGATGCCCCAGCGGACCTCGGGGCCGGTCAGCGGACCGATCCCTTCACCTTGACCAGCGCGATGGTAAGGGCGAGCGGCACGATGAAGATCTTCCAGTCGGAGTAGAACGTGAAGTAGATGACCAGGCAGGCCGTCCAGGCCAGGGCCGTCGCGACACCGAGCGCCGCCAGCCACTTCGGGTCGATGCGGGCCTGCACCTGGCGCTCGGCCTTGGCCTGCTCCAGCAGCTCGGCCGCCCGACGGCGTTCCTGCTCGTCCAGGCTCTCCAGGTCCTCGGGGCGGCCGGGGTTGGGACCCGGGAGGTCCTCGAAGGCCAGCTCGATCTCGTTGGCGGTCTTGGCCTGCAGTACGACGCTCAGCCGATCGTTGAACTCGCCCTGGGTCAGCCGGCCATCGTTCAGGTGCTCGCTGAGCAGCTCGACGGCCTTGTTCCGCTCGTCGTCTCCGATCCGGAGCGGATTGAACTCGGCCACCGCCCCAGTATTCACCGCGTTCGCCTATGGCTGGACAATCGGGTCGCGCCACGTCCTTCCCAACTACAGTGATGTGGCCGGAAGAGGGGTTCGAGAGCGTGCAGCGGGAGTCGGCGTGGGCCGGGTAGTTCAGAAGTACGGCGGGTCGTCGGTCGCCGATGCCAACAGCATCAAGCGGGTGGCCAAGCGGATCGTCGCCACCAAGGCCCGGGGCCACGACGTGGTGGTGGTCATCTCGGCGATGGGGGACACCACCGACGAGCTGATGGACCTGGCCCTCCAGGTCTCGCCGCTGCCCCCGCCGCGAGAGCTCGACATGCTCCTGACCGCCGGCGAGCGGATGAGCGCCGCGCTGCTGGCCATGGCCATCCACGACCAGGGCATGCACGCCCGGTCGCTGACCGGATCGCAGGCCGGCATCATCACCACCGGCACCCACGGCAACGCCCGCATCATCGACATCACGCCGGGCCGGATCACCAATGCCCTGGACCAGGACGACATCGTGATCGTCGCCGGCTTCCAGGGCGTCGCCCAGGACACCAAGGACGTGACCACGCTGGGCCGTGGGGCGTCCGACACCACGGCAGTGGCCCTGGCCGCCTCGCTCGGCGCGGACTACTGCGAGATCTACACCGACGTTGACGGGGTGTTCACCGCCGACCCGCGGATCGTGCCCAGCGCCCGCCGGATCCCCAACATCAGCTACGAGGAGATGCTGGAGATGGCCGCCTGTGGCGCCAAGATCCTGCATCTGCGCTGCGTGGAGTACGCGCGGCGCGAGAACGTCCGCGTCCACGTGCGCTCGTCGTTCACCGACCGCGACGGCACCTGGGTACAGGAACTGGAGGAATCAAGCGCGATGGAACAGGCGATCATCTCCGGCGTCGCCCACGACCGCAGCGAGGCCAAGATCACCATCGTCGGGGTGCCCGACCGGGTGGGTGAGGCGGCGCGGATCTTCACCGCCGTCGCCGACACCGACATCAACATCGACATGATCGTGCAGAACGTGTCGGCGGTGGAGACCTCGCGGACCGACATCTCCTTCACCCTGCCCAAGACCGACGGCCGGGCGGCAATGGAGACGCTGAACGCCCTCAAGGCCGGCGTCGGCTTCACCGATGTCCTCTACGACGACCAGATCGGCAAGGTCTCGGTGATCGGGGTCGGGATGCGCTCCCACCCCGGCGTGACCGCCAGGTTCTTCTCGGCCCTGGCCGACGTCGGGGTGAACATCGAGATGATCTCCACCTCCGAGATCCGCATCTCGGTGGTCGTCGACCAGGACGATGTCGACCGGGCGGTGGCTGCGGCCCACACCGCGTTCGGGCTGGATGTCGCCGAAGCCGCGGTCGTGTACGCCGGCACCGGTCGCTGACCCTCCCTCGCTCGGTCAGCACCTCTGGCGGATGTCCGACGTCGAAACCATCCGCACCTCCGCAAGCTCCGGTGCTCCCGCCAGACCCGTCCACGCTCCGCCGAACATCCGCCAGAGGCTGCAGACCGCGCTCGTCCTCGACCTAGGGTCAGTTCGAGTCGGACTCGGTGGCGGGCGCTGACCAGCGGCAGCCGATCTTCCCGGAGGTGATGGTAACCGGGCGGCCCCGATCCGGGTCGAACCGGGCCTTGGCGCGTACGCAGCGGCCGTTCGACTCGTCGAGGTAGATCCCGGCCGACCGCGGGTCCGTCCCTCGGTGCTGGTGCGTGGCGTACAGCGGCCATCGCCGTCCGTCGTAGTTGTGCAGCTGCAGCGTGACGGTCAACTCGCCCCGTCGGTCCCGGGCAGTCCCCGTCTTGGTCACCATCGCGCAGGTCCGTCCTCCGTTGCTGTCGGCGTAGTAGACCTGCAGGGTCAGGGCACCGTCCGCACCGAGCGGAGCGGACTCGGTGGCGACCACGGCTCCGGCGCAGTCGGCCAGACCGCCGCCCGGGATGTTGGTGGATGAGCTCGGGCTGGGCACCAGGGTGACCCCGTCGACCGGGTGCAGGTTCGGCGTGCGCGGCACCGACTCCTCCTCCGAGGTCGCACCGATGATCACGAACGCGGCGACGACGAGCAGTACCTTGGCAGCGGTGCCTTTCGCCATGGTCTGCCCCGATCAGCCACGGAATGGTGTTCGTGATCAAGGAGAGCGCGCGGTCCGGTCTCTGTCAAGCGCGACCTTTCGTCCGTTACGCCTGGTCGGATGGGGGTACCCGGTTACGGAGACATCGCCCGTAGCCGGCCGGAAGGCCCCGACCTGACAGACTGGCGTCTGCACTGGTCGGCTCCGGACCGGCCGCCGACACCGTGAGGGACGCTTCGACCATGCCCGCCCATTCACCGCAGAACCCGGACAACGCCACGGAGGGGCGACCGGTCGACCACGCCGACACGGCTTCCGACGGCCGTACCGACGCCCGGCGTGAGCGTCGCGACCCGGCCAAGGACGAGCGCCTGGACCCGACGACCGGTGAGCCACTGGCCGTACCCGACGAGCCCGGTCCAGACACCGACCTGGTCGATGCGCCCAAGCGGCCGGAGCAGGCTGGTGACGCCAACCTGCCGCCGCCCTTGTTCGGTGTCGTGATCGTCGCCGGTCTCTTCGTGGTCGCCGCCGGGCTGCGGCAGGCGTCCGCCATCATCGGGCCCCTCTTCCTGGTACTGACCATCGTCATCACGGTCCACCCACTGAGGACTTGGCTGAGGGCCCGTGGAACGCCGCAGTGGCTGGCGAGCGTGATCAGCCTGCTGAGTGTCTACGGGCTGATCATCGTCGTGCTCGGATCGGTCGTGTGGTCGCTCACCCGGCTTGGCACCACGCTGCCCGACTATGCGCCGCAGTTCACGCAGCTCTACCAGCAAGCGCTGGGACTGCTGGCCGGCTTCGGGATCAGCACCCAGTCCCTCAGCGACGCCGTCTCCTCGGTAGACCTGTCGAGCTTTGCCGGGGTGGCCCAGTCGGCCCTGAGCACGATCACCAGTGGTCTCTCCCTGCTGGCCCTGATCGCCGCCCTGGTGTTCTTCCTGGTCTTCGACGCCGCCGGTTTCGGTGAGCGGATCGCGGTCATCCGGTCCTACCGGCCGCGGATCGCCGACGGTCTGGAGGACTTCGCCCAGGGCACCCGCAAGTACTGGATCGTCACCACGGTCTTCGGCTTCCTGGTCGCCGTGCTGAATGTGATCGCCCTGCTGATCATCGGTGTTCCCCTGGCCTTCACCTGGGGGGTGCTGGCGTTCGTCACCAACTACATCCCCAACATCGGGTTCCTGATCGGGTTGGTCCCGCCGGCCCTGATCGCCCTGCTGGATGGGGGGATCGGTCAGGCGATCGCCGTGGTGGTGGTCTACGTCGTGCTGAACATCGTGGTGCAGACGCTGATCCAGCCGCGATTCACCGGGGACGCCGTCGGGATCAGCCCGACGGTGGCCTTTCTGTCGCTGATCTTCTGGGCGTACCTGCTCGGCGTGCTGGGGGCGCTGCTGGCGGTACCGGCGACCCAGTTCGTCAAGTCGCTGCTGGTGGACCACTCGACGTCCGGACAGTGGTTCGGTGCCTTCCTCAACTCCGGCGAGCGAAAACAGGGGCAACCCAACCTCTCGGGCATTCGCGGACGCCGCGAGAAACCGGCCTAGCAGCACAGGTCGGTCGGGACGCCGAGGTCGCGGTAAGGTCCTGGCGCGCGCAGGTCGCGCGCAGGAAGGCGCGTCCTCGATGACCGAGAAGTACCGGGTCAAGGTCCTCAACCACATCTCCGCCAACGGTCTGCGCCGGTTGCCCTGGGACCGGTTCGCCGTGTCGGCCGAGGTGGAGGAGCCACACGCCATCCTGCTCCGGTCGGCCGACCTGCACGGCACCGAGATCCCGCCGTCGGTCCTGGCCATCGGCCGGGCCGGGACGGGCACCAACAACATCCCGGTGCCGGCGATGTCGGCCCGCGGCGTACCGGTGTTCAACGCGCCCGGGGCCAACGCCAATGCGGTCAAGGAGCTGGTGCTCGCGGGGATGCTGCTGGCCGCCCGCAACCTCGACGACGCGCTGCGCTTCGTGTCCGCACTGGGCGGGGACGATCCGGAGCTGGACGCCCGGATCGAGAGCGGCAAGAAGGCGTACGCCGGCTACGAGCTGTCCGGGCACACGCTCGGGGTGATCGGTCTGGGCAAGATCGGCTGCTTGGTCGCCGATGCCGCCATCAAGCTGGGGATGCACGTGATCGGCTACGACCCCGAGATCACCGTGGACTCCGCGTGGAGCCTGCCCTCGACGGTGAAGAAGGCGCACAGCCTGGGGGAGGTGCTCCGGCACAGCCACTTCGTCACCCTGCACGTGCCCCTGGTGGAGGCCACCCGCGGCATGCTCGACGCGGGCGGCGTGGCCCAGATGAAGCCGGGGGCGGTGGTGCTCAACTTCTCCCGCTCCGGGGTGGTCGACGAGGCCGCCGTCCTGGAGGCGCTGGAGGAGAAGCACCTGGCCCGCTACGTCTGTGACTTCCCCAGTCGCCAGCTCAACGGCCATGTCGGCGTGATCGTGCTGCCGCACCTCGGCGCCTCCACCCGGGAGGCCGAGGAGAACTGCGCGGTGATGGTCGCCGAGCAGGTTCGCGACTACCTGATCGAGGGGACGATCGCGAACGCGGTCAACTTCCCCGACGTCGCGCTGCCCCGCGAGTCGCCCTGGCGGCTGGCCATCGCCAACGCCAACGTCCCCAACATGGTCGGCGGCATCTCCCACGCCGTAGCGTCCGCCGGCCTGAACATCGCCACCATGACCAACAAGTCCCGCGGTGACCTGGCCTACACCCTCGTCGACGTGGACAGCGACGTCCCGTCGCCCGTCATCGACGCCATCGCCGCCATCGACGGCGTCCTCAAGGTGCGCTACCTCCCGACCTAGCAAGCACCTGGCGCGACCTCGCGAAAGTCGACCAGTAGCGAGTTCCGCCCTCCCGAGACGGCTTCCGGGGCCAGAACTCGCCACTGGTGGAGTTTTCTCCGAGTCGACGAAGCGCGAGCCGCGAGCGCCACGTCCCCGCGGACCTCTCGGAACCAATGGCTAGCTGACCGAAGCGGCGCGACGCTGCGACCCGTGACCGGCGTGTCGCTTGACCGTTGGTCTCAGGGTCAACTCGTGGGTCTTGTGTTACCAAAGTGACACCTTTAGAGTCCTGCGTGTCCTGGTACGAAATACGGCCGTGATCTCGAGAGGTCTGGTTCAATGTCCGCTTTGCTGTCGCTGGGGGCGAAGAGGGCCGTACTGGCCGTGCTGCTGGCCATCGGTGTGACGTTCGCGGTGTTCGTGCCCACCGCCCAGGCTGCCTCGACGGTGAGCGTCGCGGCGACGACCACGGTCAACATCCGTACCGGCCCGGGCCTGCACTACCGGGTCACCGGCCAGCTGGTCCGCGGACAGCGGATCCGGGCATACGAGCCGCTCCGCGGGAACTGGGTGCGGGTCCGCTTCGCCGGCGGCGACGGGTACATGGCGCGGGAGTATCTGACCACCTCGACCACGCTGGCCGGCCCGAGGACGATCGGCACCAGCGGCACGAAGATCACCACAGTCCGACTGAACCTGCGATCGGTGCCGGAGGCCAGCCGCGGCGTGATCGGCACGCTGCCGGAGGGGACCCGGCTGCGGCTCACCGGCAAGATCACCAAGGGCTTCGCCGAGACCCGGCACACCGGCAAGTCGCGGTGGATCTCCCTCACCTACCTGGCCCGGGCCGTCAGCGCGCCGCCCACCGCCAGCCCCGCTCCGACGCCGCGCCCCAGCAGCAAGGGCAAGACCGCGTACGCCTTCGCCCGCACCCAGCTGGGCAAGCCCTACCGCTACGGGGCCGAGGGGCCGGAGGCGTACGACTGCTCCGGGTTGACGCTGACGTCCTGGCGGAAGGCCGGCGTGAGCCTGCCGCGGACCACGGCTCAGCAGTTCCACGTCGGGAAGCGGATCGCCAAGGGCAACCTGCAGATCGGCGACCTGGTCTTCTACTACGGCCCCACGCCGAGCCATGTCGGCATCTACGCCGGCAGCGGCAAGATCATCCACGCGCCGCGGCCCGGCAAGGTCGTACAGCACGTGCCGATCGAGTACATGCCGTTCGCCGGAGCCGTCCGGCCCGGCTGACCGGCCGTGATCTTCAGGTTCCCGGGCATCTGGGCGTCCCAGGTGCTCGAGACCTGAGCACTGCGGTTCCGTCGCGTAAGTCGCGGTACGCGACGCTTCCGGACGCAGTTCCACCCGATCCGCTACGGATTCAGTGGAGTTTCCGCCGAAGCCTCAGGATTTGAGTATCGCAATCCTCAAGAAGTCCTCCATCGGCTGAACCTGCCCTGAGGTTCCTCCGGAATGGCGCGGAATCGCTATTTCGGGTCCCGTTCATTTCTTGTTCGTTCTTCGGCGGACGCCGACGACGGCGTGCGCTCGGCTAAAGGTCTATCGGTCAATCTTTCGGTGCCGGCCCAAAGAATCCGGCTTCGAACCCCGATCGAGACCGGAGAACGACATGACCACCATCGTGGCCGAGACCAGCACCTTCGTCAGCACCCCTCTCACCACGCCGATCCTCAGCCCGGATCTCCGGGCCATGCTGGCCCGGGCGGGCAAGCGGGCGATCGACGTCGTCGGCGCTACCGCCGGCCTGATGCTGCTGGCTCCGGTCCTGCTGGTGCTGATGCTGGTCGTCAAGCTGCACGACCCGGCCGGCCCGGTCTTCTACCGCCAGAGCCGGCTCGGCCAGGCGGGAAAGATGATCAAGGTGCTCAAGTTCCGTACCATGCGGTGGCAGTACTCCACCGGCCCGGACCGCCCCTACAAGACCGCCCAGGAGGCGTTCGTGGCCATGGGCCGGCCCGACCTGTGCGCCGAGTTCGAGGTCGCCCAGAAGGTGGCCGACGACCCGCGGGTCTCCCCACTCGGCGCCCTGCTCCGGCGGACCAGCCTCGACGAGCTGCCGCAGTTGGTGAACGCGCTGCTCGGCGACCTCAGCCTGGTCGGCCCGCGGCCGATCGTGTCCCAGGAGCTCGACCGCTACGGCGAGCACAGTGCGACCTTCCTGACCGCCAAGCCCGGCATCACCGGCCTGTGGCAGGTCTCCGGCCGCAGCGACACCACCTACGACGAGCGGGTCCGCCTCGACGTCAGCTACATCCGCAACTGGAACATCCTGCTCGACCTGTCGATCCTGGTCCGCACCGTGATCGTGGTCGCGGCCAAGCGGGGTGCTGTCTGAGCCGCCTGGCAGGGTTGGGTGGGAATTCGCCCGGCTAACCCTGCCAGGTCTTCAGGACGCGGAGTCGGCTCCACGGGATACGCGACATGCCGTAGTAGTCCCAGCCGAGCCCAGCCGCGGTGTACACCGAACCCGGATAGGTCGCCGTTGCGTCAGGGGCCCGCTCGAAGCTCATGCTGAGCGGGGCGCCACCACGGTCGATCACGTACGCGCCGTAGCGCTGCAGAGCGCGGGCCACAGTCCGCTCCGCCTTGGTCATGCCCGGGATCTTGCTCACGTCGATGCTGGGGTCGAGCTGCAGGCGCGCCCCCTCCGGCAGGCAGTCCGATCGGGTCGAATCGCCGTCGGTCTTGATCGCCGGAGCCCGGTACACCCGGGCGCAGACGGTGTCACTCTGCACGACCAGCGCGTGGTTGATCACGCCGGCCTTGATCTCGCTGACCCGGATCACCCCGCCCAGCCGGGACGCTCCGGCGCCGGTGCTGGCGCCGGCCCAGCCGGACCCGGACCACGTGTTGAGCGCACCCCAGGATGCCTTCCAGCCGCTCGACGTCCGACTCGCCTGCCAGTACTCGCCCAGGCTGCCGTTGGCCTCGATCACGACCATGGCCCCGTCCGTTCCCGTGCTGGGCTTGGCCTTGGTCGGAACCGGCAGGCGGCGGCTGGAGAGAGGACAACGGCCCCAGTCGCCCTCCATGGCGCAGGGGATGGAGTAGCGCGGCGTTGTCGCCGTGGCGGAGTAGATCGGGATGCCGTACTCGTAGAGGTTCGCGTAGACGCGGCGGTCGCGAGTGGCCCGGGCCACCATCGCGCCGCTGGCCGGATCCAGCTTCGGCGCGGCCTTGATCGGGACGTTGAAGGGGCTGCTGGCCGCGAAGGGCCGGGTGGTCGCTGCATCTGACGGCGTGAGGGGCACGGTGGCCAGCAGGGCGGTGGCCGCGACGGCGACTCCGAGCCGGATCACGGACGCTCGGGACAGGGTCCTCATGGAGCATCTCCCTGTTCGTTGGTCGAGTCCCCGAGCCGAACAAGTGTGACATCCCGGACCCGACGTAGGCGAATCAGGGCCAGCGCGGCCACCACCATGGCCAGTCCGCACGGGATCGTCAGCCAGCGGCGCAGCGGCCGGCTGGCCCCCGTCGCCCCGGGCGCCCCGCTCAGCTGGTAGCCCGTGGTCAGGGCCGCCATCTCTTGCTGCGCGAGGGCCACGGCTCTCCGGCCGGCCGGCTCGGCCGTTCCCGGGTCGGTCGTGGTCACCTGGACGAGCACAGCACCTCCCTGGTCGGACGGGAACACCTTCACCCGAGCAGCCGTCCCGGCCGGCCTGCCGACCTCCGCCGGGGTGAGCGTCCGCTGCAAGATCGTCGCCAGCGTCGGCACGATGATGCCGCGGCTCACCACGTCCAGCTGGTACGCGCCGCTCCCGCTGGCCGATGTGTTCGTCGGCACTACCGCCAGGGTGGCCACCGAGTGGTACACGTCCCGCCCGGTGAGCAGCGACGCGGCCACGCCGGTGCCGCTCAGGACCAGAGCGGCGACCAGTGCGACCGCTGCAAACCGGCTCGCCGGGGCCCGGCCGCGCCGGAGTGGCACCGGGACCGGAGGTAGCCCGCGGGCCCGTACGTCGAGGGCGGCGGCCAGGGCCGCGAGGACGAGCAGCGACCGGAAGTCCGACAGATGCAGGAAGGCGCTGGCCAGCAGCCAGCCCGCCAGCCCACTGATCACGCCGAGCGGCAGCCAGGTGGTCAGCGGTTCCTCGGAGCGTCGGCCGATCACCAACGCCCGGACGGCGACGAAGAGCACACTGCCGACGAAGATCGTCCAGGCCAGGAACAGCACCACGCCACCGTCGGCGGCCTGCTCGAGATAGAGGTTGTGCGCAGCCACCTTGATGGTGACCGGCTGGTAGCTGTCCGCGAGCCGGTCGTAGCTGCGGAAGATCGACGGGTAGCTGCCGATCCCGTGCCCCGTCAGCGGTCGGTCCAGGAACATCTTGGCCGCGTCGACCTGCAGTCGGGTCCGCTCGACCACCGACGGGTCGGCCGCACCGGCGGAGGTCGTCAAGGTGCTCAGCCGGGCGCCGATGCCCGAGATCGGCAACAGGACCGCGACAACGACCGGGAGCAGCAGTAGTGCCCGGCGGTACCAGCCGCCGGCCACGGCCAGCCAGACGACGATCGCCACGAACAGGGCGATGAAGCCGCCGCGGGACTGGGTCAGATACACGCCCGCGATCAGGCTGAGCGAGCAGCCGACCCAGACCAGCCGGGTCCGGCGGCGAGTAGCCGCGGCACCGAGCGAGAACGCGAGGGGCGCGAACAGGATCAGCAGCCGGCCCCAGAAGTTGACGTCAGCGAAGGTGCCGGCGTGCCGTGGAGTGGCGGCGCCACTCTGGGAGACCAGCGGCACCCGGCTCAGTCCGAGTAGATCGCCGCGGTTGCCGAGGACGAACTCGTGCACCACGGTGAGCGCGGCCAGTCCTCCGAGCACCAGGACGGCCGCCGAGGCGACCGGCCGTGCCGCGCGGGTGGTGAGGAGCAGCGCGTAGACCACGACGAAGTAGAAGAGGTCGCGGAGCCGGCTGGTCAGGAGGGCGACCGACGCCGTCGGATCGGCGGCGCCGACAAGACTGACGGCGAAGCCGGCGAACAGCACCGCCACACCGAGCAGGACCGGTGACCACGACAGCTGGGACCGCGAACGGACCAGAACCATGAGCAGCGCGACCGTGGCCAGTCCCAGCAGGGCCCGGTAGGGGCTGATCCCGACGTTCTCGGCGATCACCCCGTTCAGGTTGGCCACGTCGAGGACGACCAGGAGTAACAGCGCCACCCGCGGCCGAACCAGCGCGAGCGCGGCCACGGCGACCCCGGCCACGCCCGCGGTCAGCAACAAGACCAGGCTCACCCTGCGCTCACCGGCTGTGGAGTGCCCAGACCGAGAACCTCGTCATAGGCCCGGGCGGCGACCGCCGGACCGTAAGTGTGCTGCCAGCAGGCCGAGGCGCCCGCGGAGAGGGTGGCGTTCTGAACCGGATCGGCGGCTCGGGCCAGCAGCCGGGCCAGATCCTCGGGCTCCGTCGCGACGAGGCAGCCACAGTGGGGACCGACGTCGAGACCGAGGACGCCGTGCGGGGTCGCGACCACCGGCAGACCACGGGCCAGCGCCTCCAGGACCTTGATCTTGATGCCGCTACCGATCCGCAGCGGCGAGATGAGCGCCGCCGCGCCGAGCAGCAGGTCGTCAAGGTCCTCCACCCAGCCCAGTGGTCGCACCCGCCCCTGCCAGGCGTCCGCCTCCCGGGGCAGATCATGGGTGGCGCGGCCGGCGACGAGCAACCGGAACCCGGGCACGGCCGCGAGCACCGGTTCCCGGCACTCGCGGAGGAACCAGGTCAGCCCGTCCCGGTTCGGCGGGAAGTCGAGCCCGCCCAGGAAGACGAAGGTCGGCGTGCCGTCGAACCGCCGTTCCCGCTGTCCGGGCTGGCGCAGCAGCGGCAGCAGGGTCCGCACGGTGTCACTGCCGCTCCGCAGCGTCAGCTCCTCGGTCTCGGTCGGATTGACCAGGACGGTGGCGTCGAAGACGGCGGGCGCCCGTTCCTCCGAGCGTGCGGTCAGGCGCTCCTCGAGGGCGAGCAGCGGTCGGTAGACCATCGGCGTCGCCGCCAGCCGCCGGGCCACCCCGGGCAGCATCTGTCCGAACTCGCCGAGCGGGTTCATCCGGGACCGGTCGGTGCGGATGCGCTCGCGCATGCTGGCGTAGCGCTTGGAGAACAGGTCGTCGGCGTAGAGCACCCGGCGCCCCCTGTGGGGTAGGTACCGGGCGTACTGACCGACGCGCATCGTGTCCCAGATCTCAAGGTCGGCGTCGATGGCCCCGAGGTGGTGCTCGAGGTCGCGGCGGACCGGTCCGGACCAGAGCGCCGCCTCCTGGAACGGTGAAAAGGGCGGCAGCAGCGTGCGGGTGAGCACCGCGGCGACCTGCTCGGTCGGCCCTGGCTGGGGAACGACGTGGACGACGTACGGGGTGGCCGGCCGGGGCCGGTCCGACCCGATCACCAGCACGTGCACGTGCATCGGGTTCAGCCGCCGGCAGAGGTGGTCGAGCAGGCCGCCGATCACCACCTGCTTGCCGAAGCTGCGGGGCTCCGGCTCGCTGGCCGTGATCAGCACCGCCGAGCGGACCGGGACGCTCATGTCGCCGCCCGGACCGGCCGGACCAACCGCCAGGCCTCCAGAACGGCCGCCCGGGCGAAGATCATGGAGCCAACCGCGATGGCCACGGCGCAGGCGGTGCTGACCAGGACCAGGGTGACCAGCCGGCCGCCGGGCAGCAGCGCCGCCACCCCGCCGCCGACGGCCGCGGTGAGCGCCGCCACGCCGAGGCCCGGCAGGACCGCGGCCAGCAACGACCGCCCGCTCACCCGGGTGACCGCGCGGAGCACGGCCATCCGGGCCACGCAGTAGCCGAGGTTGAAGACCAGGTGCACGCACGCCACGCCGACCAGGCCCCAGCGCGGCGCAAATGCGAACGCGACCGCCATCAGCACGGTGGCCGGGACGTCCAGCAGGATCAGCGTGCCCGGCCGGCCGAGCGCTGCGAAGACGTCGCCGCTGGCCCACGGGATGGCGGCCACGCCGAGGCTGAGGGCGATCAGGGCGGCGGGCACCACGGCCGGCGTCCACTGCGCGGAGAACAGCACCGGGATCGCGTCCCGGGCCACCACCGCGAGGGCTGTCCCGGCGGCCAGCCCGTAGAGGGTGAGCAGCCGGGTCGCCTTCAGCATCGTGTCCAGCAGGGCCGCGGAGCCGACGGCGTACGCCCGGGCGTACGCGGACAGCGCGATGGCGGAGAAGATCCACAGGACGTTCTCGATCGCCAGCTCGGGC
>DATHBQ010000073.1:0-3619 GCA_035296105.1 Propionibacteriaceae bacterium
GGCGTGGTTGGTCAGCTGGTAGAGCAGGCTGCCCAGATAGCTCGACTTGGTGGTGGCGGTCGGCCCGACCAGGCCGATCACGATCTGCCGGACCGACCGGAAGTCCTCCGGCTGCACGTGCCCGGCCGGGCAACGCCAGGCCGCGCCGAGGCGCTGCCGGGCCAGGGCCTCGGCCACCCGGCGGTTCTCGGCGCGATGGGCCAGCGGCGGCGTGCGCTCCAGCAGTCGGCCGAGCCGGTCGAGCAGGGTGGGCCGGGGCTCGGCCAGCCGGTTGCCGGCGGCGTCGATCAGCGCGAACGCCTCGCGCGGGTAGGTGCGCGGGCACTGCACACAGAGCGGCATCGGGATCGGCAGGCTCGCTCAGGCGGGGATTCGCAGCAGGAACACGATCACGAAGACGAGGTACCAGACCAGCGTCCAGAGCAGCAGCTGGTTCCGGCGGCGGGCGAAGCGCTGCCGCCGCCGGGCGGCGCGGATGGCCGCGTGCTCGCCGCGCAGCTTCTCGGTCAGGCCGATCTCGGTCATGCCGTCGCCAGCTTGAGCAGGATCAGGGTGAGCAGCGCGGCGGCGAAGGCGACCAGCACCGCCCCGCCGGCGTACGCGACCCGTGGCTCCCAGCCGACGCGCTCGTCGCCGAGCAACCCGGCCGCGGTCGCATAGCGGGCCAGCCGGGTCCGCGGTGGCGGGTCCTCCAGGGAGGCGACCGCCGGCGAGCCGAGCACCTTGGTCGCTCCGACCAGCACCTCGGTGTTGGTGCCGGTCTCGCCCAGCAGGGCGAGCAGGTCGCCCGCGGTGCCCCGCCGGGCCGGGTGCCAGGCCAGGGCACGGAGCACGGCCTCGCGCAGACCGCCCGGCGGCAGCGCATCCACGTCAGGCGGCGGCGGCGCGACTCCGAGGGAGACGCTCTGGTCGATGGCGTACAGCGCGGCCTCGTCGAAGCCGGCCACGCAGTAGGGATGCCGTCCGGGCGCAAACATCTGACAGACGGTGAGGGCCCAGGAGAACAGGTCGGTGGGGGCCAGGATGGGCCGCTCGGGTCCACCGCCGAAGAGCTGCTCGGGGCTCGCGTATGCCTTGGTCGCCTCGACCACCCGGGGCCGGCGCTCCGCCGGGTCGCGGGAGGACTCGAAGTCGATCAGGGTGGCTCGCCGGTCGTGCACGATCACGTTGCCGGGCTTGATGTCGCAGTGGATCTCGCGACGCGAGTGCACCTGGGCGATGCCGAGCAGGATCATCCGGGCGGCGCTGGTCGAGCGCTCCCGCGTCCACTCCAGCTGGCCGACCAGCTGGTCCAGCGAGACGCCCTGGTAGAAGTCGCGGGCCACCCAGCTGAAGTCGGCGTCGTGACCGTGGCCCTGGAGCACGCCCTGCTGGGCGGACCAGGTGTGCTCCTCTCGCAGCCGGATCTGCCCGTCGGAGGTGGGGTTCCCGGTCAGCACCTTGATCACCACGAAGGCCGGCGGGCGGCCGTCCTCGGGCGCGTCCGCCAGGGTGCCCAGCACCGGGGTCGGCTTGTCGGCGTTGACCGGCTCGGTGCCGGGCTTGAGCCGGTGGACGCAGCGGAACGGACCGAGCCGGTCCGGATCGCCGGGCTGCAGGTCGTAGAGCTGCTGCTGCCGGGGGGCGCCGCGGGACGGCACCGGGACCGTCGTCGGCTCGGGCCGGAGACGGGACGCGACGACTCGCGTGTCCTCCTCCGCCACCCAGCCACTGTAGCCTGCGGCCGTGTCAGTGACCTTCCTGCTGACCACCCTGGTCGTGGTCGTCACCCCCGGCACCGGGGCCCTGTTCACCATCGCCGCCGGGCTCGGCCGTGGGCGTCGGGCCAGCCTCGTCGCCGCGATCGGCTGCACCCTGGGCATCGTGCCGCACATGGTCGCCGCCATCGCGGGCCTGGCCGCGTTGCTCTACGCCAGCTCGGTGGCCTTCGCCACGCTGAAGTACCTCGGCGTGGCTTACCTGCTGTTCCTGGCCTGGCGGACACTGCGCGACCGGACGCCGCTCACGGTGAACGAGGACTCCGCCGCCAAGTCGGACATGCGGGTCGTGGGGGACGCGGTGCTGATCAACCTGCTGAACCCGAAGCTGACCATCTTCTTCTTCGCCTTTCTGCCCCAGTTCGTGGACCCGGGACAGCCGTCGACCACCGCGGACATGGTCGCCCTCAGTGGGGTGTTCATGGGCCTCACGCTGGTCGTCTTCGCGGCCTACGGCCTGTTCGCCGCCGCCGTTCGCACCCATGTGATCAGCCGGCCACGGGTGGTCACCTGGATGCGCCGGACCTTCGCCGCCTCATACGCGGTGCTGGCCGGGCGGCTGGCCCTCAGCGACCGCTGAGGGACCGCCTTCCTGGACCGAACCGGTCACCTGCGACAGGAACTCGGCTGAGATTCCTGTCGCAGGTGACCGGTTCCTGGATGAGGTGAAGGCGCCGGACTACTTGTGGATGCGGGTGATCCAGTACTCCTGGGTCTCCGGCGTCGCGATGCCGAAGCGCGCGTTGGGCACGTAAAGGCTGCCCTTCGCGGCGGCAACCGTGGTCGGCACATCGGAATCTGGAACCGGCAACACCTTGACGAGTGCGCCGACGGTGCCGCGGCGCTTCAGCTTGAACACCGCGACCTGCTCGAGCCGGTTCTGCACGACGTACAGGGTCTGACCGCGGACCAGCAAGCCGTCGCCGTTGGTCAGTCGGTAGCCGCCCAGGTCTACCCGGGTCGCCTCCCCGCTAACGGGGTTCACCCGGAAGAGCAGTCCGGTGGCGGACTGAACCACCAGCAGGGCGCGGCCGTCCGGCGTGACCGCGATGCCATTGGCATTGAAACCGGCCTGCTGCACCCAGTCACCGGTCAGCGGAACGACGACCGGCGTTGCCTCCGGGTCTCCACCCAGGGGCACCCGGTACAACTCGGGCTGCTGGGAGTTGGTGAACCACGCGTACCGCTTGGTCAGCACGACATCGTTGATGAAGCTCGGTTCGGTGCTCAGGGTGTAGTCAGCCAGAAGTTCACCGGTCCGGGAGTCGACCACGCGGGCTGTGCCGGCCGGACCGCCGGCGACGTAGAGAAGGCCGGACTTGTCGATCTTCAACCCCACCGAGGGCGTCCCCGGCCCCTCGCTGATCACCACGCCCTCTCCCGTCCGGAGGTCGGCCCGGTAGATGTCGCCATCGGCCAGCGAGCCGACGTAGGCATAGGAACCCTTGATGGTGATGCCCTCCGGCTGGAATCCGATGGGCAGATCGATCCGGTCGGGGTAGGCATGGCGGGGTTTGGCCTCGGCCGGCGCTACGAGCGCGAGGCCGAGCAACGCGCTGAGCACGCCGGCGAGCAGGAGGCGAAGACGCGAACGCTGGATCATGGAGCTCCCCTGAGTCGTTGGTTGTCGGGTCGTCAACCGTTTCTACCGGTCCCGACGGAGCAGATGCATGGCGGGTTCACCCGGGAGCCGGATCAGTCCTGGCCCGCCCGCTCCCGGGCCCGCCGCACCCGGCGCGCGACCAGCCAGACCAGCAGCCCGCCCAGCACCGCGTAGAGAACGTAGTTGATGTAGCTGGAGTACCGGTCGACCAGGGCGTACTGGGTGCCGAGGGCCACTCCCAGACCGATCAGGGTTGCGT
>DATHBQ010000074.1:0-1585 GCA_035296105.1 Propionibacteriaceae bacterium
TCTTCCTCAACACGGCCGGCCAGGTCTGCGAGGGCACCGGCACCAACATCTTCTTCGTCTTCGCCGGCGAGGTGGTCACCCCGCCGCTCAGCGCCGGCCCGCTCGGCGGGATCACCCGGGAGCTGTTGCTGGAGTGGACCGAGGTCACCGAGCGGAACGTCGCTCCCGAGGATGCAGCGGGCGCCGATGAGGTGTTCCTCGCCTCGTCACTGCGCGACATCCAAGGCATCCATCGCTGGGACGAGCGGGATCTCACGGGGCCGCGGCCGGTCACCGACCAGCTGGCGGCGCTGTTCGCCGACCGGTCGGCCAACCTACTCGATCCCTGACCGACCCGGCCGGCACTGGCTAGCGTGAGCGCCGCGGGGCGATCGCGGAGGGGGAGTGGCGCAACCCCGCAGACCCTTGGCGCGGTCCGCCGGGTTACCACCTCCGGGCGTCCCGGACGAGCGGATCGACATCGACATCGACACCACCGAGGTGGCGCCGCTGGTGCGTCGGGTTATGCAGGAGCACCGCACCTAGTGGAACGACATGAACGATCCCGAGTCCACTGAGCAGCAGCGCCGGAAGAGCGTCTCTCGGGAGACCGAGGTGATCGCGCGGCCGCCGACCCGGCCCGGCCGGGTGCTCAGCGACATCTTCGAAGGCGTCTGACGGCCGTCGACTCTGGGCTACCCCACGCACAGCTCGTTGCCCTCCGGATCGGCCATGACGACGTGGTCCAGATCGCCCTGGAACGTGTCCTCGCGCAGCACGGTGCCACCGGCGGCGACCAGCCGCTCGACCATCGCCAGGATCCGCTCGCGCCGCAGCGACTGGTCGACGTGCCGCCCACCGGCGACCCGAAGATCGATGTGCAGCCGGTTCTTGGCGGTCTTGCCTTCTGGGACCTTGAGGAAGCCCACCGGCGGCAGCACGCTGTCCGGGTCGACCAGGCTCGCGCCGTCGTCCAGCTCATCCTCGGGCACGTCGAAGTGCCGAGCCCAGTCCTCCCAGGACTCCCAGCCCGTCGGTGGGGGAGCGTCGACGTAACCGAGCGCGACCTTCCAGAACGACGCCTGCTTACGGGCGTCCTGACAGTCGAAGGTGATACCCCAGGAGGTAGGCATCCGCCGACTGTAGTGAGGTCAGTCCGGCGGTATCCGGGCGTACACGAGGCCGTCGGTGGTGCGGTCGCGGAGCCGGAGGAAATTGCGCAGCCGGCCCTCGTGGGCGAAGCCGGCCCGGTCGAGTACGCGCTGGGACGCGACGTTGTCGGGTGCGACCCAGGCCTCGAGGCGGAGGATGTCCAGCTCCTGCAGCGCCCAGTCCGACACCAGCCGGACCGCGGGTGCCGCCAGGCGGCGACCCCGAACGGAGGGAACCAGCCAGTAGCCCAAGCCCGCGATCCAGGGCTGCGGCCGTCGATCCAGGTACACCAGCCCGATCGCCTCGTCGCTGGCCGGATCGGCGATCGCCTGGGAGATGCCCTCGCCGCGGCTGACCCTGGCCAGCTGCCGCTCCAGGAACGCCCGCCCCGCCGTCTCGGTGAAGGCGGCCGGGACCGTCGTTCCGGCCGGGATATCGGGGTCGCGGCCCGCCT
>DATHBQ010000075.1:0-5125 GCA_035296105.1 Propionibacteriaceae bacterium
GCCGGATGGACCGCCGGCTTGCTGGCCCACCAGGCTCCGTCCTCGATCGACGGGCTGGACCTCGCCGACCACGACCGACTGGTCGCCGTCGGTGAGGGCCGCCTCGGCGGAGCGGAGCAGGAGGTGATCCGGGAGATGCTCTGGCAGCTGGACGACCTGGGCCGCCGGGTGCTCGAGCTCCGGATGGGCTTCGGCGGCGAGCCGCTGAGCTACGCCGAGGCGGCCAGGACAATGGGCATCACCGTCAACCGGGTCCGGCGGACCGAGGCGCGGGCGCTGGAGCGGCTGCGTGGCATCTGCCCGCAGCAGGCCGCGGCGTACCTCAGTGCCTGAGCGCCGGAGGACAATGACGGGATGCGTACCCCGGCGTGGTGGTCCCGGACCCGCGGCCTGCCCCGTCCGGCGTACGCGGCGTGGACCGCATCCCTGGCCGAGGACGCCGTCCGGCCCGCCCGGATCCTGGCCTGGGCTCGCGGACCGGACGGCTACGTGGTCGGCAGCCCGGCCGCGCTGTCCTGGGGCGAGCAGCAGTGGCGCCACGTCGGCTGGCACCAGATCGAGCGCGGCGGCTGGAACGCCGAGACGGCCAAGCTCAGCTGGGTGCGGTACGGCGGTCGCCGGGGGTCGGTCGGGTTGGACGAGCCGGGCCGGCTCCCGGAGCTCTTCCGCGAGCGGGTCGCCGCCAGCATCGCGGTGGAGCGCTTCGTCCCCATCCAGGGCGACCGCGGGGTGATCGTCACGGCCCGGCGCGACCTCGGCCGCGACGGTGAGATCAGCTGGCACAGCACCCTGACCCGCGGTCTGACCTGGCAGACCGACGGCGTACGCGCGGTGGCGGAGGAGGCGATGACGCGGTTGCGAACCGAGTTCGACCTCCGCTGATCGGCTGCTAATCTTGCTAGCCGCGCCATCCGGCGGTCCCCTGTAGCTCAATTGGCAGAGCATTCGGCTGTTAACCGAAGGGTTGTTGGTTCGAGTCCAACCGGGGGAGCTCTCTTCGATCATGCTCTTCTCGCACCCGTCGCGCCGGAAGCTGCCGTCGTCGTCGCGCTTCGCGAAACGAGAACCGTGTTTCCCTCATCGTTCCTCCGGACGGCACCGGGCGCTCCTCCCGATGCTCGAAGAGCGATGTCCTGCGATGCGCCCCGAGCCTGTCGAAGGGTCGCCCACCTCCACTTTGACGCCCGCGTTAGCGTCTCGGCATGGCATCGGGAACCAACGCGAGGGCCTCGGTGCTGGACAGCCGGGCCGGGCGGATGCGGGCCCGGCTGATGCTGAACGTGGACTGGCTGGTGGTCAGCGCCCTGGCCGCCGCCGGGGACCCGCTGGCCCGGGTGCTGCGGGGCTCGCCGCGTACCGACGTCTACGCCGGCTACGAGCGGATCCGCGCCCGCGGTGACCTGAGGCCGTCGCGGCTGGGCCTGTATCCGGTCACCTCCCGGTCAAAGGCCGAGGGGATCCTGCGCGACCCGCGCTGGGGCGTGCAGCCCGCGACCGCCGAGACGATGCCGAGCCGGGTCGACCTGGCGCAGAACCCGCTCAGCGGGTCCTTCCTCGAGCTCGACCCACCGCGGCACACCCGGTTGCGCCGACTTGTCGCGCCGGCGTTCCGGCCCAGGGTGATCCGGGATTTCACGCCGGTGATCGACCAGGTGCTGGCCGAGATCGTCGATCGGCTGGAGGGCCGGGAGCGGTTCGACCTGATGACTGACCTGGCCGACGTCTTCCCGATCGCGGTGATCAGCCGGCTGCTCGGCATCCCCGCCGCGGACGCCACCCACTTCTCACAGATCGGCGTGCTGGTCGGCCAGTCCCTGGACGGCGTCCGCAGCGTCCGCCAGGCCCAGCAGCTCCGGGAGGCGGGCCGCGAGCTGGCGGTCCTGTTCCGCCGGCTGGCGGACGAACGCCGCCGGGCGCCGGGGGACGACGTGATCAGCCTGCTCGCCACCGCGGAGGCCGGCGGCGAGCTGACGGCCGACGACCTGGTCGCCACCTGCGGGCTGCTGCTCGTCGCGGGGTTCGAGACCACGGTCAACCTGATCGGCAACGCCGTGGTTGCCCTGCAGGGGGAGCCCGGAGCCTGGTCGCAGCTGGTCGCCGACCCCGGGCTGGCCGAGGTGGCGGCCGAGGAGACCCTGCGCTTCGACCCGCCGGTCCAGCTGACCGTGCGCTTCGCCCGCGAGGATATCGAGCTCGATGGACACCGGCTGCCGCGGGCCGCCGTCGTGGCGGTGCTGCTGGCGGCGGCCAACCGGGACCCGGCCGCGTACGCCGAGCCGGCGCGCTTCCGGCTGGATCGGCACGGCGAGCCCGAGCACCTGGCGTTCTCCAGCGGCATCCACGCCTGCCTGGGCGCCCCGCTGGCGCGCCTGGAGGGCGCTCGCGCCCTGAGGGCCCTGGCCGAACGGTGGCCCGACCTGACCGTGCTGCCCGGAGCCCGGCGGCGTAGCGGCAGCACCCTCCGGGGCTACGCCGCGCTGCCAGTCGCCACGGGCAGGGTGCCGGTGCGTACCCGCTAGCGATCGGCGCAGATGGTCTCCAGGTCGTCCAGGAAGCTGCTGGCCCAGTGGTCGATGTCGTTCTCGAACACCTGTCGCCGCATGCCCTTCATCCGCCGCGCCTTGGCCGCCGGCGAGTCGTCCATCGCCTGTACCAGGCGCTCCTTGAGCCCGTTGATGTCGTGCGGGTTGACCAGGTACGCCTGGCGCAGCTCCCGCGCGGCCCCGGCGAACTCGCTCAGCACCAGCGCCCCGTCATCGGCCTGCCGGCAGGCCACGTACTCCTTGGCCACCAGGTTCATCCCGTCCCGCAGCGGGGTGACGACCATGACGTCGGCGGCCCGGTAGAGCGCCGCCATCTCCTCCCGCGGGTAGGACGTGTGCAGATAGTTGATCGGCGGCCGGCCGATCCGGCCCACCTCGCCGTTGATCCGGCCGACGAGCCGGTCGATGTCGTCGCGCAGCTGCCGGTAGTGGTCGACCCGCTCCCGGGACGGGATGGCGAGCTGGACCAGGACGGCCTCGTCGGGGTCTATCCGGCCCTCCTCGAGCAGCTCGCCGAACGCCCGGATGCGCACCAGCAGACCCTTGGTGTAGTCCAGCCGGTCGACGCCGAGGAAGATCGTTTTGGGATCGCCCAGGTCGTTGCGGATATCGGCCGCCCGTTCTGCGGCCTCCGGACTCGCGGCCAGGTCGTGGAAGCTCCTGGCGTCGATGGCGATGGGGTACGCCCGGGCCATCACCCTGCGGCCGTCGGCCGTGGTGATCCGGTCCCGCTTGGTGTCCAGCCGCAGCCGGTTCTTGACCAGGCGGAGGAAGTTCGCCGCGCCACCCGGCAGCTGGAACCCCACCAGGTCGGCGCCGAGCAGACCCTCCAGGATCTGGTCCCGCCAGGGCAGCTGCGCGAAGAGCTCCGTGGGTGGGAACGGGATGTGCAGGAAGAAGCCGATCCGCAGGTCCGGCCGCTGCTGCCGCAGCATCCGCGGTACCAGCTGGAGCTGGTAGTCCTGCACCCAGACCACCGCTCCCGGCGCGGCGATCTCGGCGGTGCGGTCGGCGAACCGCTGGTTGACCGTCACGTAGGAGTCCCACCACTCGCGGTGGAACTCCGGGGGAGCGACGACGTCGTGGTAGATGGGCCAGAGGGTGGCGTTGGAGAAGCCCTCGTAGTACTCCGCCACCTCCGCCGTCGACTGGAAGATCGGCACCAGATCCATACCGTCGTGCGCGAACGGCTCCAGCTTCTCGTCCGGAGCGCCCGGCCAGCCCACCCAGGCGCCGTTGCGGCTGCGCATGACCGGCTCGAAGGCGCTGACCAGGCCGCCGGGGGAGGGCCGCCAGTCCACGCTGCCGTCCGGGTTCTCCATCCGATCGACCGGCAGCCGGTTGGCGACGACCACGAACGCGGCCTTGGTGGGTTCGGTCTTCTGGTTGGCCGAGCTCATTGCCCGACCCTAATCCGACCTCCGTTCCGATCCGTCGGAGAGGTCTGACAGGCTCGGGACATGAGCCTGCCCGAGCCGCGGACCGCTGCGGGCGCCGAGGCGCTCCAGGCGATCCTCAACTCTCCGAGGGACACGCTGATCGGCCTGGACTTCGACGGCACCCTGGCGCCGATCGTCGACGACCCGGACCACGCGTACGCGGATCCCGCTGCCGTCGCGGCGCTCGGTCGTCTGGGCGAGCGGGTCGGTGCGGTCGTGGTGATCACCGGCCGCCCGGTGCGGACCGCGGTCCGCCTGGGCGGCTTCGACGCCGTCCCCGGGCTGGGCTCCATGGTGGTGCTCGGGCAGTACGGGGTGGAGCGGTGGAACGCCGAGGAGAACTCCTACGTGCTGCCGCCGGAGCCCGACGCGATCGTGGCGATCACCGAGGAGCTGCCCGCACTGCTGGCCTCGCTCGGGCTGGCCGAGGCGCGGGTGGAGCACAAGGGCCGGGCGGTCGGCGTGCACACCCGGACGATGGCCGATCCGGCCCGAGCCTTCGCGGAGCTGGAGGAGCCGATCCGCGCGCTGGCCGAGCGACACGGGCTGCGGGTCGAGCCGGGAAAGAACGTCTGGGAGATCCGGGCATCCGGGGTGGACAAGGGCGCCGCGCTGCGCTCGGTGGTGGCTGAGACCGGCGCCCGGCACGTGGTGTTCGCCGGAGACGATCTCGGCGACCTTCCTGCCTTCGAGGCGGTGCAGGCGTTGCGTACGGACGGGGTGGTCGGGCTGCTGGTCTGCTCGGCCTCCTACGAGGAGGACGCGCTGGTCGAGGTCTCCGACGTGATCCTGGACGGCACCGGTGGCGTGGCGGAGTGGCTCACCGAGCTCGCCGACGCGATCGATGCGGCCGGCTGATCCGCCGTTGGCGGATGAGGCTCAGGCCCGGCGCTGACACACCTGGATCCGGTCGATCGTGAACCCCTGCTCACAGTCGAACGCCGCGGCGATGGCCTCCTTGACCTCCGCGGGCTGCCGGCGGAGCAGGAACCACTGCGGGTCCCAGATCAGCAGCTGACCAGGCTTGTCGGTCAGGCAGCGCAGGTTCGCCCGCCAGGTCGGCGTACCCTCCTGGCGCCGGATGGAGCGGCTGCGCTGCAGGAACACGCTGGTGGGGAACTCGCAGGTGGACGGGTTGCCGAG
>DATHBQ010000076.1:0-2234 GCA_035296105.1 Propionibacteriaceae bacterium
GCCGAGGTGCCGTTCGCCGTTCCGCCGGCCGACGAGCGCCCGGCCCGACTCAGCTCAGTGCTCAGCGTGCTCTACCTGATCTTCACCGAGGGGTCGACCGCCACCTCGGGCGAGCAGTGGATCCGGCCGGACCTGGCCTTCGAGGCGATCCGGCTGACCCGCGTCCTGGCCCAGCTGATGCCCAGGGAGCCCGAGGTCCAGGGTCTGCTGGCCCTGCTCGAGCTCACCGCCGCCCGCTTCCCGGCCCGGGTGGGCGCCGACGGTACGCCGGTGCTGCTGGAGAACCAGGACCGTCGCCACTGGGACCGCTCCGCCATCGCGCGGGGACGCGCGGCCCTGGCCCAGGCCGGTCGATCCGGTCGCGGGCTCGGGCCGTTCGGGCTGCAGGCCGCCATCGCGGAGTGCCATGCCGTCGCGCCGTCGGTGACCGAGACGAACTGGTCGCGGATCGTGGTGCTCTACGACGCGCTGAGCCGGATCCCACCCTCCCCCGTCGTCGAGCTCAACCGGGCGGTCGCCGTATCGATGGCCGACGGTCCGGACGCCGCCCTGCCCCTCGTCGACGACCTGTTGGCCCGCGGAAGCCTCACCGGCTCTCATCTGCTGCCTGCCGTTCGCGGCGAGCTGCTGAACCGGCTGGGTCGGACCGAGGAGGCTCGCGCGGAGTTCGGACGGGCCATCGAGCTGTGCCGGAACGAGGCCGAGCGAGCGGTGCTGAGAAGCAAGATCGCTCGCGCCGACCGGGGCGGGTGGCCGGCTACCAGAGCCAGCGGGTCCGCCGCTCCCCGACCGGGACCAGCCCGCTAGCGGGGCGCAGAGCCGGGATCCGATCCCGCAACACGTGGACCCCCATCGGGACGAACACCACGCAGAGCGCGATCGCTCTCTGGATCGAATCGGCGTCCCCCTCCTTGAGGATGCCGAGGAACGTCCACGCCCACATCATGAGGAGGAGGCAGCGAACCAGGCCGAGCACGCCGGCGCGGAAGGCGCCGAGGCTGAGCAGGACCCCGCCGACCAGGGCGCCGGCCGAGGCCGTCACCGGCATGTACCACAGGCCTACGACAGCTCGACGTAGTTGTCCAGCACGAGGGCGGTGGCCTGCTCCATACCCAGGGCATACCCGAGGCGGAAGGCGGTCAGATCGACGCCGGCGAAGTAGAGGCGGCCGAACAGCGACCCCACGAGGCAGATCGCGCCCAGATCTGCGAGCACCGGGGTCCGGGCGGCAACGATCCGCGCCACGGTCAGCACGCCGAAGGCGAGGACGATGCAGGCGCCGGCGAAGACCGCGTGCCCGGCGGTGACGAGCTGCGGATGCTGCGCGTAGGCCGCCAGCTGCCCGGGCGCCGCGAACTCCTGCCGGGCCAGCCAGACTGACTGCTCCGGCGTGAATGTGGCCTCGCGGTAGCCGAGGTAGCGAAGCACGAGCGCCACCAGCAGCGGGCCGAGGACCATCGCCGTACCGCCGATGACCCGTCCAGGAATCCACGCGTTGGCGTCCGCCCTGCGGGCTGGCTCAGCTGGTCCCGGAGTCGCCGACCGCGGGTCGGGGCCTCGCCGACGACAGCTTCCATGTCGGCACCATGACACTCGTCCGGACTGCGGCACATCCGTACAAAACCCTTGTCAGCACCGGATGCAAGGATGCCGTCATGGCTGATCCCGTGCCCTCCGGCAGCGACGTCTCCTCCGGCACCTACAAGTGCACCAACTGCGGCTACCGGCTGCAGGTGACGTCCACCAAGAACCTCCCGCCCTGCCCCAGTTGTCACAACGGCCACTGGGAGACGCTTACCGGTGGCGACTCGAAGGACGACCCTTACCCCGACCGCTGACCCGTAGTAACGAGGCAACTTCGGGGCCGTCACCAGCACCTCCGGAGGTTGTTATGGTCCGGATATGGCCGGATCGGTGCGCGGCAGCGCTGTGCTGGTACACGGGCTCTGGGGAAACCCGGACGATTGGCAATGGGTCCGGTCATCCTTGGAGGCAGCCGGCGTACGGGTGACTGTTCCGGATCTGCCGTCACATCTCTCGACCGAGGCTGGGCTCACTGCCGACGCCAAGGCAGTGCGCCACGAGATCCGTTCAGGTCCTGCTCCCGTGGTCGCGGTCGGTTGGTCGTACGGCGGAACGGTCATCAGCGTGGCGGCGGCCGGTGAACCGTCGGTGCGGCACCTCGTCTATGTGTCCGACGTCCCGAGCCCACCGCAGACCGAGAGCGCCGGCTG
>DATHBQ010000077.1:0-4550 GCA_035296105.1 Propionibacteriaceae bacterium
ACCCAGCTGGACCGGGCCCGCGCCGCCCGGGCCGCGGACCGGCAGCACCGGCCGGTGGACCAGGTGGTCACGGACCACGCCGGCGAGGCGGCCCTGCTAGCCGAGTTCGGGACGAGTCGCGACCGGCTGCTCGGCGCGGGCGGCGAAAGCGAGGTGTTCGCCCTCGACGAGGAGCGGGTGCTCCGGCTGTACCGGAGCCGGCACGAGGCTCCGGAGCCCACGATCAGCCAGCTCCGGGCGTTGTACGGGATGTGGGCCCGGACCGACGTGGGGATCGAGGTGCCGCTGATCCTGGACAGCGGCGTACGCGACGGGCGGACGTACACGATCGACCGCCGGTTCTCCGGCCGCCCCTTCTCCGGCTGGCTGGCCACGGCGGAGCGCACCGAGCGACGGGACGCCCTGGGCACCTTCCTGGACGCGGTCAGCCGGCTGAGCCAGCTGCCCAGCCCGGTGCCCGGCTTCGCCCGGTTGCTCGGAGGGGACGCGCCGGCCCAGTTCGGCTCGCTGACCGACCTGGCCCGCAACATGCTGGCCCGACCGACCCGGAAGAGCCAGGAGCACCTGACCCGCGACGTGCCGAACGTCGGCCAGGTCTGGGACCGGCTGATGGCCGACCTGTCGGCGCGGACGGTGGAGCCGGTCCTGGTGCACGGCGATATCTGCCCGCCGAACGCCTACCTCTCGCTCGGGCCGGACGGTCCGGTGGTCACCGGCATCGGCGACTTCAGCCCGCACACCGTGCACGGCGACCCGATGATGGACGTCACCGGCGCCGTGGCCTTCCTGGAGCTGGAGCCCTACGCCGACGCGGCCGGCGATGCGCTGTGGCTGGAGGGCCTGGCCGTCGAGCGGTTCGGCGCCGACACCGCCCACTGGATTGACGTGTACCGGCGCTTCTACGGGTTCTACTTCTCCGACGCCGGTGACTTCGACCCGGCCCTCTACGGCTGGTGCCTGCGCCAGCTCGACCGGTGAGTATCCGATCCGGTCAGCGGTTGGCGGCCCACTCCACCAGGTTGGCCAGGGTGTGCTCGATGGCGTCCTGGTTACGGCGATCCCAGCCCAGTAGGCGCGTCGCCCGCGGGTAGCGGGAGGGCCGCGGGTCGTACTCCTCGGTGACCTTGGTCGACCGGGGCCCGAGCGGCTCGAGCCGGTAGCGCCACAGGTGGCCGGCGAAGTGCCGCCAGGCGATCCGCCGGCCCTCCTCGAACTCGACCACCTCGTTGAGGATCTTGTACGGCGCGCCCCAGCGCATCTGCATGCCGAAGGTCGCGCCCAGCGACAGCCGCTCCGGCGTACGCCGGCCCCGGACCTCGCGCACGGTGCCGGACCCGTCGAACTCCGGGTGCCGCGCCGGGTCGGCCAGCAGGTCGAAGATGTCCTGGGCCGCGGCCGGGACGATCCGGGTGCCGGCGACGACCTGCAACGGCTTCACGGCGGCCAGTGTGCCAAGGGACTACCGCCCTCCCCATGCCGGGGGAAGATCGCTAGGGTTTCGACATGAGTGACGACGCGGCCTCGACCAAGCCGGTACTGGGGATCGATATCGGGGGCAGCGGCATCAAGGGCGCCCCCGTGGACCTGAGCACCGGCGAGATGGTCACCGACCGGCTCAAGATCGCCACCCCGGAGAAGTCGACTCCCAAGAACGTCGCGGCCGTGGTCGGCGAGATCGTGGACCACTTCTCCGACCAGATCGGCGACGGGCCGCTCGGCGTGACCATTCCCGCGGTGGTGACCCACGGGCGCACCCGGTCGGCGGCCAACATCGACAAGTCCTGGATCGACGCCGAGGCCGAGAAGATCTTCGAGGACCACCTGGGCCGCGACATCATGCTGGTCAACGACGCCGACGCCGCCGGCATGGCCGAGGTGCGCTACGGGGCCGCCAAGGACCATCCCGGCCTAGTGGTGCTGACCACCCTGGGCACCGGCATCGGCACGGCGATCATCTACCGCGGCGTGCTGATCCCCAACTCCGAGCTCGGGCACATCGAGGTCGACGGCCATGACGCCGAGACCCGGGCGGCATCGAGCGCCAAGGACCGGGAGGACCTGTCCTACAAGGTCTGGGCGACGACGCGTCTGCAGCGCTACTACGAGGTGCTCGAGGCGCTGCTCTGGCCGGACCTGATCGTGGTCGGCGGCGGCGTGAGCCGCAAGGCGGACAAGTTCCTGCCCCTGATCAAGCTCCGGTCGGCGGAGATCGTGGCGGCCAAGCTGCAGAACAGCGCCGGCATCGTCGGCGCCGCCTGGCTGGCCTCCGACCGGCGGACCAACCCCGCACCGACCTCGCTGCGCGGCTAGTCCTACATCCGATCCAGGGCCTCGATCCCCAGCAGGTTGAGGCCAGAGGCGAGCACCCGCTTGGTGGCCACGCACAGCGCCAGCCGGGAGTCCCGGACGTCGCCGGTGGACTTCAGCACCGGGCACTGCTCGTAGAAGATCGACAGGGCCCCGGCCAGGTCGTAGAGGTAGGCGCACAGCCGGTGGGGCTGCAGGGTCTCCGCGACCTCGTCGACGATCTCGCCGTAACGGGTGAGCAGCAGCGCCAGCGTCTGCTCGGCCGGCTCGTCCAGCACCAGCACCTTGGTCTGCTCGCCGTAGCCCTCCGCGTCGGCCTTGCGCAGCACCTGGCTCATCCGGGCGTGGGCGTACTGCAGGTACGGACCGGTGTTGCCGGTCGTCTGCACCATCCGACCCACGTCGAAGACGTAGTCCTTGTTCAACCCGGTGGACAGGTCGGCGTACTTGACCGCGGCCATGGCCACGGCCGGCGCCGCCTGCTCCTCGGCCGCGTCGAGCAGCGTGTTCAGGGTGACCGCCGTGCCCTCGCGGGTGGAGAACTTCTTGCCGTCGGCGCCCAGCACCTGCCCGAAGGCGACGTGCTCGGCGCGTACGTCGGCGGGCAGGAAGCCGGCCAGCCGAGAGACGGCGAAGACCTGGTCGAAGTGGTAGGACTGCGGCGCTCCGACAACGTAGATGATGCGGTTGGCGTGCAGGTTGCGGACCCGGTGCCGGACCGCGGCCAGGTCGGTCGTGGAGTAGCCGTAACCGCCGTCGGCCTTGCGCACGATCATCGGCGCGTTGAACCCCTCGACGAACACGCATAGCGCACCGTCGTCGATCACCGCGATCCCGGACTCCTCCAGCTCCGCGACCACCGCGGCCAGGTCGTCGTTGTAGATCGACTCCCCGGCGAGGTCGGCGTCGGTGAGCAGCACGCCGAGCCGGGCGTACGCGGCGTTGAACGCCGCCTTGGAGATCTCCAGCAGCTGCCGCCACACCTGCCGGGTCTCCGGGTCGCCGGACTGCAGCGCGACCACCCGGCGACGGGCGGCGGTCGCGAAGTCCGGGTCGGCCTTGAAGTGGGCGTTGGCCCGCTGGTACACCGCCTCGGCCCCGGCCAGGTCGAGGCTCAGCACGTCGGTGCCGTCGAGCATGATCTGCTCGACCAGCATGCCGAACTGCGTGCCCCAGTCACCGATGTGGTTCTGCGGGATCACGCGGTGGCCCACCGCGGCCAGCACCCGGTGCAGGCAGTCACCGATGATGGTGGACCGCAGGTTGCCCACGTGCATCTGCTTGGCCACGTTCGGGGCCGAGTAGTCGATCACCACGGTCTCGCTGCGGTCGGCCGCCACTATGCCGAGACCCGGCTCGGCCAGCTGGTCGGTCACCGCGGCGGCGAGCACGTCGGTGCGCAGCCGGAAGTTGATGAAGCCCGGACCGGCGATCTCCGGCGGCTCGCACAGGTCGGCGATCTCCAGCTTGGCGACGATCTCGGTCGCCACGTCGCGCGCCCGGCGGCCCTCGGCGTTGGCCAGCCGGAGGGCCACGTTCGACTGGAAGTGACCGAACTGGGGCTTGGTGGCCGGCCGGAGCTCGGGGTCGACGCCGGTGACGGCTGCGACCCGGGCGCTCAGCAGCGACGGAAGGGAGGACACAGTCGGCAATTATCTCTCACCTCTCCGGCTGGCACCGCGGACACCAGTAGCTCCGCCGCTCCTGGCCGAGCGGCCCGAACTCCTCGGTGCGGACCGGGGTGCCGCAGCGGCGGCAGGGCTGCCCCGGCCGCTCGAACACGTACGCCCGCTGGTCGGCACGCAGGTCGCCGGTGGTCGACTGCTCGACCCGCCAGCGGTTGGCGTGGAGCAGCTGGTGGCCGCGTGCGATCACCCGGTGGAGGTTGCCGATCGCGCTGACCGAGGTGCGCGGGTGGACGCCCTGGAGGAACAGCAGCTCGGCCCGGTAGAAGGTGCCGATGCCGGCCAGGTTGCGCTGGTCGAGCAGGGCCTCGCCGATGGTGCGGTCGGCGTCGGCGCTGACCCGCCGGACCGCCTCCTCCAGGTCCCAGTCCGGACCGAGCAGGTCCGGGCCGAGGTGGCCTACCACCTCGTGCTCGTCGGCGGTCGGCAGCAGCTCGACCACCGGCAGCCGGTAGCCGACGCAGGAGTGCTCGGTCGTGGCCAGCACCGCCCGGATCTGGAACTCCGGCCCGGCGGACCACCGCCGGCCCACCGGATAGACCCGCCAGGTGCCGTCCA
>DATHBQ010000078.1:0-3678 GCA_035296105.1 Propionibacteriaceae bacterium
CGATCGCGCTGCCGAGCAGGGCAGCGGCCACGCCCACGAGCAGCGTGAGCCAGATCGGCAGGTTCTGCCGGCCCGGAGCCACGAGCCGGCCCAGTGCCCCGATGATGAGTCCGACGATCAGGGCCGTGATCAGCCCGGTGACCTCCATGGTGGTGCTCCTTCGTTTGGGTGGGGGACGATCCGGGCGTCAGAGCCGGCCCGGTTGCGCCTTCGACATTAGCCCGCCGGATCCGCGGGCCCGATAACGGGTGGTCAGGAGTTCGGGCCGCTCTGGATCTCGACGCCCCGGCCGCGTTCCTGTTCGAGGGTGTCGCTGCCGGAGCCGCCGATCAGGGTGTCGTTGCCGTTGCACCCGTAGAGGTCGTCGGGACCGAAGCCACCCAGGATCTGGTCGTTCCCGTTGCCCCCGTCCAGGACGTCCGCCCCGGCGCCGCCGCAGATGATGTCGTTCCCGGTGCCGCCGCTGATCACGTCGGCGCCGCCCAGACCCATGATCACGTCCGAGCCGTTGGTGCCGCGCAGGACGTCCCGGCCCGGCGTCCCGACGATCGTCGGCTGACGTCCGGCACAACAACGCTCGCTGAGGTCGATGCCAAGGATCAGCGGGTCGTGGTCGCTGGACCGGTACGGATCCGGGGCGTACAGCGTCGGGTCGCCGTCGTACTGGTACGCGAACGACTCGACCGCGTTGATGTTCCAGTGGGTCAGGTGTTGGCAGCGTCCGGGCTCGGCGTGTGGCTGGCCGTACTCGGCGCAGGCCGGCTGCACGCTCGTCACCGACCCGTCTAAGCCGCCACTCGGCCCCGCGTATCAGCGAAATCCGCGCCGGCTCATTAGGTTGTCGGCGGAACTTCCCGCACCAGCCGCAGAGGAGACGGGCCATGAGCCTCGACCGCTTCAGCGTGGCGACGTTCAACCTGTACAACCTGCAGCTGCCGGGCAAGAGGATGAACCCGCGACAGAAGGTGTGGACCCAGGCGGAGTTCGACCGCAAGGTCGCCTGGATCGGGGCGCAGGTCGCCGCCCTGGATGCCGACGTCGTCGGACTGCAGGAGCTGTGGCACGCCGACGCGATGGCCCAGGTGCTCGCGGCCGCCGGACTGGACGCGACGTACGACCTGCTGGCCCGGCCGGCCACCGGCAGCCGCATCGTCTGTGGCGCCCTGGTCCGCAAGGGACTGCTTCGCGGTGAGCCGCGCTGGGTCGACAAGTTCCCCGACCAGACCCGCCTCGAGGAGAGCAACCCGGCGGACCCGCAGGCCCCGGCCATCAGCGTGATCATCCCGGGCTTCTCCCGACCGGTGCTCCACTTCTCGGTCGGGCTGCGGGACGACCTGGCGCCCACCGAGGTCTTCGTCACCCACCTGAAGTCCAAGCTGCCGACCGAGATCGACGACGAGCCCTGGTACGAAGAGAGCTTCAGGGCGCACCGGACGGCCCTGGGCGCCGCCCTGGCCACCATCCGCCGCACGGCCGAGGCGACGGCGCTGCGGGTCCTGCTCACCGGGGTGCTGAAGGGCAGCAAGACCGCGGCGGTCGTGCTCGGCGACATCAACGACGGACAGCACAGCAACACCGTCAACATCCTGACCGAGCAGCCGAAGTACCTTCTCGGAGACGCCCGCGGCGGGGCGGACAACGGGCTCTACACCGCCCAGACTCTCCAGGAGCTCCGGGACAGCCGGGACGTCTACTACACCCACGTCCACCAGGACCTACGCGAGTCGCTGGACCACGTGCTGGTCAGCGAGCAGTTCTACGACCACAGCCGGAACCGGCTCTGGCTGTTCGACGGCCTGGCGATCAACAATGACCACCTCGACGACCAGGACCATCGACGGACCGGGACCGGCGACCACGGGGTGGTCAAGGTCAAGTTCCGTTGGCGGCCGGTCAAGATTGACGGGTGACCGACACTCCTGCCGATGTCTATCCCGGGATCCAGGCCGAACGCGTCGCCGCGCTGAACGACCGTACGGAGCCGACGCCCGCCGACTACGTCCTCTACTGGATGCAGCAGTCCCAGCGGGCTGAGCTGAACCATGCCCTGGAGTACGCGGTGCGCCGGGCGAACGAGCTGGCGCAGCCGCTGCTGGTCGCCTTCGGGCTGACCGACGACTACCCCGAGGCCAACCTGCGGCACTACACCTTCCTGGTCCAGGGGCTGGCCGACGTGGCCGCCGCCCTGGAGCGTCGGCACATCCCCTTCGTGGTCCGGCGGGGCGCGCCGGACGAGGTGGCTCTGGAGCTGGCGCAGCGGGCGTCGCTGGTGGTCTGCGACCGCAGGTACCTCCGGCCCCAGCGGCAGTGGCGGGAGCGGGTGGCGCGGGAGGCGGCCTGTCCGGTGATCCAGGTGGAGAGCGACGTGGTGGTGCCGGTCCAGCTCGCCTCGGACAAGCGGGAGACGGCGGCCCGGACGCTCCGGCCCAAGATCAGCAGGCACCTGGACCGGTTCCTGGTCCCGCTGCCGAAGGCCACCCTGGAGACCGACGCGGCGCTGAACGTCTCCGGGGAGGATCTGAGCGACGTCGACGGGCTGCTCGACCGGCTGACGATCGACCGGTCGGTGCCGCCGGTGCCGCTGTTCACCGGCGGCACCACGGCGGCCACGAAGATGCTCGGCGCCTTTGTCGCCGACTCGCTGCCGACGTACGCGGCCCACCGTGGTCAGCCGCAGACCAACGACGTGTCGCACATGAGCAAGTTCCTGCACTACGGACAGATCTCGCCGGTCTACATCGCCCTCCAACTCCGGGAGGCCGCTGGGGGCGAGAACACCGAGGCGTACCTGGAGGAGCTCATCGTCCGGCGGGAGCTGCCGATGAACTTCGTGTTCTACGAGCCGAGGTACGACGACTACGCCTGCGTGCCGGCGTGGGCGAAGGCCACGCTGGCCGAGCACGCGGGGGACGAGCGCCCGTACCTCTACACGCGCGAGCAGCTGGAGGCGGCGGAGACCCACGATCCGTACTGGAACGCCGCGATGACCGAAATGAGGACGACCGGCTACATGCACAACTACATGCGGATGTACTGGGGCAAGAAGATCATCGAGTGGTCGCCCGACCCGGAGACGGCGTACCAGACCACCCTCCGGCTCAACAACAAGTACTTCCTCGACGGACGGGACGCGAACTCCTTCGCCAACGTCGCCTGGGTGTTCGGCCAGCACGACCGCGGCTGGACCGAGCGCTCGGTGTTCGGCAAGGTCCGCTACATGAACGCCCAGGGCCTGGAGCGCAAGGCCGACCCCAAGGCGTACGTGGCGAAGGTCGAGAAGCTGGCCGCCGAGGCCGCCGCCGCGACTACGTAGAGACGGAAATCGCGCACTCGTTGAGGGCAGCGGGCGGCGTCGGCGGCGTGTCGCGGTTCGGGACCGAGTCGAGTGCGTGATTTCCGTCTCTGCGATCAGCCACCGGCCAGGGCCAGGGTGCGGCGGGCCCGGCGGAGCACCGCCTCGTCGACGAAGCGGCCGTCGGCGGTGAGCACCGCGCCGGAGTCGGCGGTCTCGGCCGCGGCCAGCAGCTCGCGGGCGCGGGCGACGTCGACCTCGTTCGGGTGGAAGGCGTCGACGCTCACCGGCAGCTGCTTGGGATGGATGGCCGCCCGACCCAGGAAGCCCAGCCGGCGGCCCACCGCGCAGCTCTCCCGCAGCCCCTCGACGTCGGCGACCTCGGC
>DATHBQ010000079.1:0-5705 GCA_035296105.1 Propionibacteriaceae bacterium
CCGGCCGGCATCGGTGGTCCGGACCTCGACGCCGGTCAGCCCGGCCGCCGCTGCGGTGTCCCGGGCCCGCTGGGCGATGGCGGGGTGCAGCTCGACCAGGACCGCCGACACCCGATCGGCGTCGGGCCGGTCGCGCAGCACCTCGATCACGTCCCGGCCCTCGCCGGCACAGGCGCTGAGGATCCGGCACGGACCGGGAGTCCGGTCGAGGGCGTCGCGCAGGTGCGCCTGGACCCGGCGCAGCCGCCAGGTCAGACTGGAGTCCGGGTCGTCGTAGTGCCGGTGCCACTCCTCGTAGTCGCGTAGCGAGGTCACGCGACCCATACTCGCCGAGCCGGATCTGTGCTCTAATGCCACCCGTGGAGGTGCCGGTCCGCCCGGTCACCCGCGGCGGCCTGGCCCTGCGGGTCGGCGTCGCGGTGCTCGGCATCGGTCTGCTGCTCAACGGGTCACTGCGGGAGAGCGACGACGCCTGGCCGTTCGGGCCGCTGTCCCAGTACGCCTTCTCGCCGCCGCCGGACGCCACCATCGTGATCACCCGGGTGGAGGGCCGCCTGGCCGACGGACGCCGCATCGACCTGCCGCTGCGGGTCGGCGCCGCCGGGATCAGCCGGGCCGAGATCGAGGCCCGGATCCCGGACATCATGGCCGACCCCTCGCTACTGCGTGCGGTGGCCGACGGCTGGTCGGTGCGGAACCGGCGGGAGCCACCACTGGTGCAGCTGTACCTGGTCCAGGACGAGACCGTGCTGGTCGACGGGCATCGGGGTCCGACCCGGCTGGTCGAGATGACGACATGGGCCGTGCCGCGGTGAACGCCTTGGTCCGCTGGTTCGCACCCGTCCTGCCGGAGTCCCGGGTGGCCATCCTGCGGACCGTGCTGTACGCGTTCGTGCTGCTCGACATCCACCTCTTCGTCCGCGACCCCATCCCGCTGAGCCGACATCCCGAGCTCTACTCACCGCTGCTGCTGGCCCGGGTCCTGCACCTGCCGCCGCCGAGCGTGCCGCTCACCGTCACGCTCTACGTGATCCTGTTGATCGGCTGTGGGGTGGCCGCGGCCAACCGGCTGCCCCGGCTGGCGGGCTTCGTGGTCGCCGCCGCCTTCACCTGGTGGACCGCCATCGGGATGAGCTACGGCAAGGTCGACCACGACCACATGGCTCTGGTGGTGGCGCTCTGGGTGCTGCCCACAGTAGGGGTCATCGCCGGCCGGTGGCGGGCGGAACAGGCGTCCGCGCAGGCCGGCTGGGCGTTGCGGAGCATCCAGATCGCGGTGATCTTCACCTACTTCCTGTCCGCGTTGACCAAGATCCGCAGTGGCGCCTGGAGCCTGACCAGCTGGCCGGAGAGCTCGATCCTGCTCTGGGCGATCATCCGCCGGCCCAACGGGCTGGGTCAGTTCCTGATCCCGTATCCGGAGCTGCTCCGGGCGATGCAGTGGTTCGCCTTCGTGGCCGAGCTGGCCTCGGTGGTCGTGCTGTGGCTGCGCGGACGGGCGCTGCTCCTAGCCGCGCTGTTCTGGATGGGCTTCCACGTCTTCACCGTCACCATCCTGTACATCCACTTCGCTCCCACCGCCATCTGCTGGCTGGCGTTCGCTCCGCTGGAGCGTTTCGGTCCCTGGCTGCGCCGGGTTGTGGCCCGGCGGCGGGAGGGCGCAGGCAGGCGTGCCGCCCGGCAGCCGGGAACGGTTGCGAGCGATCAGCCGGTACACCGCCGCCGCCAGCGAGCGAACGCCCGGCAGGTCCATCGTCCGGCCGACGACCGCGTACGGGCCGCCGGCGAACCGTAGCCAGCCGGCGAACGCGGCCGCCCCGCCGCGGATCTCGCCGTTCGGGGTGACCCACAGGACCTCCTGCTGCGCGCGGTCAGCGGTGGTGCCGAGCGCCGCCAGGTCGGTGAACTGCCATGGTCGCAGCTCGGCATCCGGGCCGCCCGGGCGATGCAGCCGCTCGGCCACCCAGGTCGCACTCGAGGTGCAGAAGCCGCAGTCCCCGTCGAAGATCAGCAACGGCACCCTCTGCTCGCTCACAGCGACGAACCTAGCCGCACGGCGCGGGCAGCTCGGACGACCGGCCGGCCCTCTCGCGGGGCGAAACTCCACCAATGGCGACTCGTGGCCCCTCCACCGGCGGCGGCCGGGACGCAAACTCGCCACCGTCGAGTTTTCGCCCGACCGGGGAGCGACCGACCCCGGGCGGCAATCGGCGAAGGCATCTACACTCCGAGCGTGGCCGGGCGGATCAACGACGAGGACGTGGCCGCCGTCCGGGACCGGGCCCGGATCGAGGAGGTCGTCGGGTCCTACGTCACCCTGCGCAGCACCGGCGGCACGATGAAGGGCCTGTGTCCCTTCCACGACGAGAAGACCCCCAGCTTCCAGGTGACCCCGTCGCGCGGCTACTGGTACTGCTTCGGGGCCTGCAGCGAGGGCGGCGACGTGATCGACTTCCTGCAGAAGATCGAGCACCTGTCCTTCGTGGAGGCGGTCGAGCGACTGGCCGACCGGGTCGGTGTCCAGCTCCGCTACAGCGACGACGGCGGCCCGCGGGCCGAGCCCGGCGTACGGATGCGGCTGGTCGAGGCACTGAAACAGGCTGCGGAGTACTACACAGAGATGCTGGCCTCCCCGGAGGCCCAGCCGGCCCGGCAGTTCCTCGCCGACCGCGGGTTCGACCGGGCGGCGGCCGAGCAGTTCGGTGTCGGTTACGCGCCCCGCGACGGCCGGGCGCTGCTGCGGCACCTGCGAGGCCGCGGGTTCACCGACCGGGAGCTGGTGGCGGCTGGCCTGGCCCGCGAGCAGGGCTACGACTTCTTCCAGGCCCGGGCGCTGTGGCCGATCCGCGACTCCGGTCGGCAGGTGCTGGGCTTCGGGGCCCGTCGGCTGTTCGACGACGACCGGATGCCGGCCAAGTACATCAACACCCCGGAGACGATGCTGTACAAGAAGTCGCACGTCCTCTACGGGCTGGACCTGGCCCGGACGGCGATCAGCAAGAAGAGCCAGGCGGTCGTGGTCGAGGGCTACACCGACGTGATGGCCGCGCACCTGTCCGGGGTGGACACGGCGGTCGCCTCCTGCGGCACCGCCTTCGGCGACGACCACACCCGGCTGCTGCGCCGCCTGATGGGGGACCACGACGTCTTCCACGGCGAGGTGATCTTCACCTTCGACGGTGACGCGGCGGGTCAGGCGGCCGCGTTGAAGGTGTTCGCCGGGGACCAGAACTTCGTCGCCCAGACCTACGTGGCGATCGAGCCGTCCGGGTTGGACCCCTGCGACGTGCGGCTGCAGAAGGGCGAGGCGGCGGTCCGCGAGCTGGTCGCCCGCCGGCTCCCGCTGTACCGGTTCGTGATGAGCAACGTGCTGCGGCAGCACGACCTGGACCGGGCGGACGGCCGGCTGGCCGCACTGCGGGCGGCCGCCCCGCTGGTGGCCAGCATCCGCGACAGCGGGCTGGTCTCGGGCTACGTCCGTGAGCTGGCCGGGATGCTGGGCATGGACATGGAGGAGGTCCGCGCCGAGGTGATGCGGGCGGCGTCCCGCTCCGGGCGCCGCGCCGACCTGTCCACGGAGCGGCCCGAGGCCCCGGGACCGGAGGCCAAGCGCCCGGCCGGGATCCCGGCACCCAACCCGAGGGACCGGCTGCTCGCCATCGAGCGGGAGACCACCAAGCTCGTGATCCAGAACCCCGAGCTGTTCCCACCCGGCTGGGACGGGGTGACGGTCGCCGACTTCACCCATCCCGCGTACGCCGCCGTCTTCGCCGCGGTGGAGAAGGCCAGCAGCGAGGGCACGCCGCTGGACAACCCGACCAGCACCCCGGCCGACTGGGTGCACCAGATCACCGAGGCCAGTCCCAGTCCGGAGGTCCGCTCGCTGGTCGCCGCCCTGGCCGTCGAGCCGCCGCAGACGCGGGGGGCGGTGACGTCCCGCCTGGTGGTGGCCAACACGGCGATGCTGCGACTGCTGACCGTGAAGCGGGCGATCGCCGAGCTCAAGTCGCGGCTGCAGCGCACCAACCCGGTCGAGTCCCCGAAGAAGTACAACCAGATGTTCTCCGAGCTCGTGGTGCTCGAGGCCAGGGGCAAGGAGCTGCACACCCGCAGCATCGGGGCGAGCGACTAGCCGAGTAGCGTGCGGAGGGCTTCCGGATCCATCGAGGAGTTCCCACCATGGCTGAGGTCCTGCTCTTCCACCACGCCCAGGGGCTGACCAGCGGCGTCGTCGCGTTCGCCGACAACCTGCGGGCCGCTGGGCACACGGTGCACACGCCGGACCTCTACGCCGGACGCACCTTCGACACCCTGGAGGACGGGGTGGCCCACGCCCGGGCGATCGGCTTCGACAACGTCACCGAGGCCGGAGCGCAGGCGGCGGAGGGACTGTCCGCGGAGCTGGTGTACGCCGGGTTCTCGCTCGGCGTGGGGCCGGCCCAGAAGCTGGCGCAGACCCGGCCGGGCGCTCGGGGCGCGCTGCTGTTCCACGCCGGCCACCACCCGAGCGAGTACGGGCCGTCCTGGCCGGCCGAGGTGCCGGTGCAGATCCACGCAATGGCCGACGACCCCGAGTTCAACAACGAGTCGGACCTGCCGGCCGTCCGGGCCCTGGTCGCCGCTGCGGCCGACGGGGAGCTGTATCTGTATCCCGGCGACCAGCACCTGTTCGCCGACCGCTCGCTCTCCGCGTACGACGCCGCAGCCACCGCCCTGATGACCGAGCGGGTGCTGGACTTCCTCGCGGCCCGCCAGGAGGATCTGTGACACTCGGCGACCTGTGGCTCATCACGATGCTCGCGCTCGCGTTCCTGATCTACGTCGGGTCGCTCTGGGTCAACCCCTGGGTCAGGTGCCCTCGGTGCCGTGGTCGGGTCACGGAGAAGGGTCTGATCTTCACCTACGCGTTCCACGCCTGCCCGCGGTGCAAGGGCACCGGGCGGCAGGTCCGGTTCGGCCGCCGGTTCATCTTCGGACCGCCGCCCGGGGCGTAGCCGGTCCGGGTCGGCCCTCCCTCGCCGATGGAGCTTCGGAGTTATCCACAATTTCCCGGCGGCCTCTGGTGGCCGGTCGCGGCGCGCTCGCATCGTGTCCGCCATGACCGACACCAAAGACGACGAGACCTTGCTGACGCCCGCCGACGTGGCCGACCTCCAGCACCAGATCGAGGCCGGGCTGCTGGCCCGCGCGGCCCGGGAGGCTGGCACCGGGTGGGCTGGCGCGTCCGAGGTCGAGCTCCGGCTGCTCGAGGAGGAGGGGGAGTGCGCCCGACAGCGGTTCGTCCGGGCCAACCTCGGGCTGGTCTGGATGGTGACCCGGCCGTTCGCGCTCCGCGGTCGCCTGCCGGAGACCGACCTGTTCCAGGAGGGCTGCCTGGGGTTGCTCACCGCGGTCGCGCGCTTCGACCACACCCGCGGCGTCCGGTTCTCGACGTACGCCCTGTTCTGGATCCGCGCCTACGTCGGCGGCGCAGCGGCGCGCCAGCTGGGGGCGATCAACCTGCCCACCAGCCGAGCCGCGCAGCTCCGGTCCGCCCGCGGGGTGGAGGTCGGGCTGGCGCAGCGGCTGGGCCGGCCGGCGACCGTGGTCGAGGTCGCCGACGCGCTCGGCCGGGACGCCGGATGGACCGCCGGCTTGCTGGCCCACCAGGCTCCGTCCTCGATCGACGGGCTGGATCTCGCCGACCACGACCGACTGGTCGCCGT
>DATHBQ010000080.1:0-9352 GCA_035296105.1 Propionibacteriaceae bacterium
ACCGCGAGATCACCTCGACCTCCAACTGCACCGAGTTCCAGGCCCGGCGGCTGAACATCCGGTCCCGGTTCCCGGGCGGCACCGGGCCGGTGGCGACCCTCAACGGGACCCTGTGCGCGATGACCCGGACGATCATCATGCTGCTGGAGAACCACCAGCAGGCGGACGGGAGCGTACGCGTTCCCGCCGCGCTCCGCCCGTTCCTGGGCGGCCGCGAGGCGCTGACGCCGCGCTGATGGGATCACAGAATGGTTGGCGGCCCCGGCTGGTCGCCTGCGATGTCGACGGCACCCTGGTCGACCACGACGGCCGCATGCCCACCGCGGTGGGGGAGGCGATCGACCTCGTGCTCGCGGCCGGCGTGCCGGTGGTGCTGGCGACCGGGCGGTCCTGGCACGGCACATTGCCGCTGGTCGAGGAGATGAAGCTGCCCCCGGGCCCGTCGGTGTGCTCGAACGGCGCGGTGATCGTCCGCTACCCGCCGGAGGAGATCGTCAAGGCGGTGACCTTCGACCCGCGCGAGGTGATCAAGCGGGTGGAGGAGTTCGCGCCGGGGACGCTGATCGCGGTGGAGGAGATCGGCCGCGGCTACCGGCTGAACAACCACTTCCCGGGCGGGGACCTGACCGGGGAGATGATCATCGAGGACGTCGAGCAGCTGAGCGCCAAGCCGGTGACCCGCATCATCCTGCGCGACCCGACCCGCTCCGACCAGGACTTCGTCGGGCTGGCCCGGCAACTGGGCCTGGACGGGGTCACCTACTTCGTGGGCTGGAGCGCCTGGCTGGACATCGCCCCTGCCGGGGTGAACAAGGCCACCGCGCTGGCTGAGGTGGCGGCGGGGCTCGGCATCTCGGCCGCCGACGTGCTGGCCTTCGGCGACGGCCGCAACGACATCGAGATGCTCCGCTGGGCCGGTCGGGGGGTGGCGATCGGGGACGCCCCGGCCGAGGTGCAGGAGGCCGCGGACGACGTCAGCGTCCCGTTCGAGGACGGCGGACCGGTCTTCGAGCTCCGTCGCTGGTTCTCGTAGGAGGGTCCCGGGTCAGCCCCGAGCGGCCCGTCGCCTCGCAACCATCCGCCCTCGCCCGCTCGGCTCCCGCCAGACCCATCCACGCCCGACGGCGAGCCGACCGGGGCTGACCCTCGACCAACGCTGCCAGCGGTGCTCGATCACCGGTCGGACGACCACGTCACGGAGGCGCTGTACGGGGCGAAGCCCGGTCGCGGGCCCTGATACGCCCCGGGGTCGACGTCGTCCGGCTCGGGGAAGAAGCCGCCCTCGCCGCCGAGCAGGGTGCGGGTCAGCGCCTCGGCGTCGGACAGCATCTCGTCGAGCGCGTGCGACACGTCGGCGTCCTCCGGCGACCGGCCGGCCAGGGCACCGTTGAGCACGCAGCGCCGGATCAGCTCCTTGGTGAAGGAGGCGGTGACCCCCTCCGTACGCGCCGCCGCCGTGTGCACCGCCGACTCGCTCAGCTGGCCGGCGGCCAGGAGGTCCGCCGCGTACAGCCGGAACAGCCGCTCCCGCCCCTCGTGGTCCGGCTTGGCGATCTCGACGGCCAGGTCCACCCGGCCCGGCCGCTCGACCAGCGCCCGCTCCAGCAGGTCGGCCCGGTTCGTGGTCAGGATGAAGGTGATGTCGGCGTCGGCGGCCAGCCCGTCCATCGCCTCCAGGGCCTCGAACAGGGCGGCGTTGGTGTCGCCGCCGCGATGCTCGGCGACCAGGTCGCAGTCCTCGAGGACGACGATCGCCGGCTGCGTCGCCCGGGCCAGGGCCGTCGCATCGGTGAGGAGATGGAGGGTGCGGCCGGACAGCAGCACTGCGGTGGTGCCGGCCGTCTGGGTGAGCAGGTGGCGGACCAGGTGGGTCTTGCCAGTGCCCGGTGGGCCGTAGAGCAGGACGCCGCGCTTGAGGTGCTGACCGGCTCGCCGCAGCAGCTCCCGCTGCTCGCCGATGCCCACCACATGCCGAACCACCCGCTCGCGTACGCCCTTGGGCAGGATCACCTGGTCGGCCGTCACCTCCGGGCGGCGCAGAAAGGTCAGCTCGGCGCCCGCGCCGTGGTAGTCGAACGGGTTGAGGGTGAAGGAGATGATCTGGCCGCGGAGCAAGCTCAGCTCGGTCATCAGGTCCCGCACGCGGGCGAGGAACCGGTCGGTGACCTCGCGGTCCGGACAGAGCAGCTCGACGGTGTAGCGGTCGCGACCGTAGTGCGGGTTGGCCGCTCGCTGCAGCCAGGCCAGCGGCACCCCGTCGATCACCAGCTCCGCCAGCGCGAAGGCAACCACCTGGCGGTCGCGGTCCGGGCCGATGGAGCGCCGCTCGTAGCTCACCGCTCCCAGCCGGAACCAGCTGCCGTGCAGGAGATCGTCGAGCTCCATGTTGCGGCGGTGCTGGCCGCTGATGCCCTGGCGGGTGCCGCCGTACTCCTCGAGCAGCGACTCGAGGGCCAGGTCGAGGTCGGCCACCTGATGGGGCAGGAAGCTCTCCGTGACGGGATCCACGGCGCCGAGCTCGACCCCGAGGAAGTCCTTCAGGTGCCGACCGACCTCGGACAGCTCAGCGGTGCCCCCGGCCGACCGATCCACGGCCTCGGCCAGCCGGCGGTACGAGCGGACGAACTCCGCGATCTCGGGATCCACGTCTCGGACTCTCCCACCGCCGAGGACAAAACTCCACCGAGATGCGGCTGAGCCTTTCGACAGGCTCAGGGCGCCTCGCTCAGGCCGCCAGGTGACCGACGGAGCGACCGGTGACCGCCGCGACGGCGGCGAGAACGGCCGACAGGCTGGGCTTCGGCGGCTCCTCGCCGCGTGCGCCGGGGTTGCGCCGATCCCGACGCAGGTGCCGCTTGACGGTGGACAGCGAGCAGCCGAGCCGCCGGGCGAGGGTCTCCAGGCTCTCGTCCGGGTGCGCATGCCGCAGCCGGACGACCTCGTCGTGGTCGACCTGCCGGTGCCCGCCGGTGACCCCGGCCAGGGTGTCGAAGTCCTCCGGGGTCACGGTGACCCGCAGGGCCCGCCGGATCCGGGCCCGGTCAGCCGGCGTGGTGCCGCCGACGTACCCGGCCACGTCGTGCTGGACGACCGCGGCGTACAGGCAGCGCTCGATCAAGGGGCAGTCGAGGCAGGCCTGCTCGGCTCGAGCGACGAGCGCGTTGTACTGCCGCTGTTCGGAGACTGTGGCGGCACCGGTCGGCGGCTCCTCCAGGAGGGGGTTGTGGAACACCGAGGCAAGTTCGACGCAACGGGGCTTGGTCGCGGAACTGGTGGGTCGGGGCATCGACGGTCTCCTGGGGAGAGGACGGGATCCGGTCGCTTCGACCGGAGCACGTATCCGACGGCCCGACGGATCACCTGGTTCCGGGTCTGCCCCGAGGAACTTCGTCGGCTACGCCGTCCTCCGACTGCGCTACGCCGAAGGCACACCGGTACTGGGGCAGCGCCTGCCGGAGGCCGCCCGTCGACAGGCTCAGGGCGCGTCGACAGGCTTTGGGGCATCGACAGGCTCAGGACGCCTCCCGCCTACAGGTACATCCCCCCGGTGCCCTGCGGCGTCCCGCCCGCCGGCGGCGGGGTCATCCCGGCAGCGCCCGGCGGCAGCGCGCGGCGCATCTGCTCCAGCTGGGCCCGGGCAGCCATCTGCTGGGCGAACAGGGCGGTCTGGATGCCGTGGAACAGCCCCTCCAGCCAGCCGACCAGCTGGGCCTGGGCGATCCGCAGCTCGTCATCGGACGGCGTGGCGTCGTCGGTGAACGGCAGGGTGATTCGCTCCAGCTCCTCGACCAGCTCCGGAGCGAGGCCCTCTTTCAGCTCGGTGATGGACGCCGAGTGGATGGTCCGCAGCCGCTGCCGGCTGGCGTCGTCCAGCGGCGCCGCCTTCACCTCCTCGAGCAGCTGGCGGATCATGTTGCCGATCCGCATCACCTTGGCCGGCTGCTCGACCATGTCGGTCACCGACTTCGGCTGCCCGTTGGCCTCGTCCACGACCTCACCCGACTCCGGCGGACCCTCGACCGCCATGGCCTGCGGGGTCACCACGTAGACCCGTCCATCCGGCGTCGCACCGGCGACGCCCTGCATCTGACCGCCGTCCTCGGCGGCTCCCTGGTCCGTTGTCATGGGTCGACCTTACGGGGGTGGGCGATGAGGAAAACCCTTGGTGATGGTTACCCACCGCGCCGTAGGTTGGACCGGTTATGCGCGACTTCCCTCCGCTCGTCGCGGATCTCGACCAACCCCACACGCCCGGCCCGGAAGGACCGAAGTCGGGAGTGCGTACGCGCGCGCCCCGGCGCGGCGTGTTCGCCGACCCGGACACCCGGAGCCCGGCCCGGTTCCTCAGCTGGCTGCTGGGCCAGCAGTGGCCGGTGATCCTCGTGTCGGCGGTGACCGCGGTGCTGGAGTGGGTGCCGGGCGCGATCGGGCCATACCTGATCGGTCGGATCGTCGACGAGGGCATCACCGCTCGCGACCTCGGACGGGTCGGCGAGCTCGCCCTGATCCTGTTCGGCTTCGTCGTGATCGGGGTCACCGCGGGGGTCCTCAACCACACCATCGTGGTGCGCACCTGGCTGATCGGGATGTACGGCCCGATGATGATGGTCAACCGCAAGTCGGTGCAGCTCGGCCACGTGCTGCCGCAGCGGACGCCGACCGGCGAGGTGCTCAGTGTCGCCGCCGGCGACGCGGACGAGTTCGGCGCGTTGACCGAGGTCTTCGCCCGGGCGTTCGGGGCGCTGGCGTCGTACCTGCTGATCGCCGGCCTGGTGCTGTCCACGTCCGTCCCGCTGGGGATCATGGTGCTGGTGGCCGCGCCGCTGATCGTGGTGCTCGCGCTGCCGCTGCTGCCCCCGTTGCAGCGCCGTGAGGAGGTCGAGCGGACCCGGACGGCGGACCTGACCGGGATGGCCACCGACATCGTGGCCGGGCTGCGGATCCTGCGCGGCATCGGCGGCGAGCACACGTTCGCCCGCAACTACGCTGGCCAGTCCCAGCGGACCCGCCAGGCCGGCGCGGCCGCCGGTGTCTGGCAGGCGGTCGTGGAGTCGGCCAGCGTGCTGTTCTCCGGGCTGTTCCTGGTCGTGCTCACCTGGCTCGGCGCCCGGGAGGTGGTCGCCGGGCGGCTCACCGTGGGCGAGCTGATCAGCTTCTTCGGCTACGCGCTGTTCATGGTCTGGCCGATCCAGACCTTCTTCGAGCTGGCTCAGCGCTGGGTCCGGTCCATCGTATCGGCCCGCAAGGCCATCGCGGTGCTGTCCGGCCAGCCGCCGTGGGACGTCCCGGAGCAGCCGCTGCGGCTGCCGGAGCAGGGCGTGCTGCACGACGAGCGGTCGGGATTCACCGCCGAGCCGGGTCAGCTGACGATGATCGTGTCGGGCGTGCCGGACGACTCCGCGGCGCTGGCTGACCGGCTCGGCCGCTACCTGCCGGCCGACCACGACCCGGTCAGCCTGGAGGTGCCCGACGGGCTCAGCGGCCGGCGGGCCAAGCGGGTCGTGGCGCGACAGCAGGCGGAGCTGGCCAAGCTGGCCGAGCGCGAGCGCGCCCTGGCCGGGGAGAAGTGGGGTGTCAGCCTGGGCAGCGTCGACCTGGCCGACGTGCCGATCGCCGCGGTCCGGAAGAAGATCCTGGTCAGCGACAGCGCCAGCCAGGTGTTCGCGGGCACGCTGCAGGAGGCGATCGACCCGCACGGCGAGCTGACCCTCGAGCAGGCCGAGGCGGCGCTGTACGCGGCCGCTGCGGACGACGTCTTCCTGGCCATGGACGGCGGCTGGCAGGGCCGGCTCGACGAGAAGGGTCGAGGCCTGTCCGGTGGTCAGCGGCAGCGCGTGGTGCTGGCCCGGGCCCTGGCCCGCGAGCCGGAGGTCCTGATCATGGTCGAGCCGACCTCGGCGGTGGACGCCCACACCGAGGCCATGATCGCCGAGCGGCTGGCCGAGTACCGGCGGGGACGGACCACCGTCGTCACCACCGGCTCGCCGCTGCTGCTGCACCACGCCGACCGGGTGGCGTTCCTGTCCGGGGAGCGGGTGGCGGCGTACGGCACCCACGAGGAGCTGCTCCGCACCTCTCGCGGCTACCGCGGAGTGGTGGCCCGAGCGCTGGACGACGAGACGGGCGCTTCGACAGCGTCATCGCGCACAACGGACGGAGAGGAGGGATGACCGGGATGACCACCCTGCTGCGACGGGGTCCGGAGGGGTCCGCCGAGACCTGGCGGACGACCGAGCCGACCCCGCGGGTGCCGCCGGAGCTGCTCCCGCCCACCGATGGCTCGGCGCGCGACCGGCTGCGGGCCTGGCGCCAGCGCCACCGGCTGCGGGAGCAGCAGGCGCGGGACTACTTCGCCGCCTCCCGCCGGCCGGAGCGGGCGCTGCCGGTGGCCGACCGCAAGGACGTGGCGGCCTTCTTCGGCGACCTGATCCGGCGCCGGCGCGGGCCGGTGATCGTGCTGCTGACGCTGCATGCGCTGGCGGCGATCGCCGGACTCGTGGTGCCCCGGATCCTCGGCCGGCTCGTCGACCAGGCGGCGGCGGGTGGAACGCTGGCCGCGACCCTGAACGGGCTCACCCTGGCCGTCACCGGGGTGGTGCTGGTCCAGGCGCTGATGACCTTCCTGGCCCTGCGGACCTCCGCGGTCTTCGGACAGGAGGTGCTGGCCAACGCGCGGGAGTACGTCGTGCGGACGGTGCTGGCGCTGCCACTGGGCCGGGTGGAGAGCGCCAGCTCCGGTGACCTGGTCACCCGGGTCACCCGGGACGTCGGCACGATGGCCCAGACCATCCGCTTCGGTCTGCCCGAGACGGTGATCGCCATCATCACGACGCTGCTGACGGTGGCCGCGATGCTGCTCAACTCGCCGCTGCTGACCCTGCCGCTGCTGGCCGTCGCGCCGCTGCTGATCGTGGCGGCCCGGCGCTACCTGAAGCGGGCGCCGCAGGGCTACATCAACGAGGGCGGCACCTACTCGGTGATCAACTCGACCCTGACCGAGACGGTCGAGGGGGCCCGTACGGTCGAGGCGCTGGGGCTGCAGGGGAAGCGGATCGAGCAGTTCGACGTCGACATCGACGTGTCGGCGCAGGCCGAGCGGTACACGATGACGCTGCGGAACATCCTGTTCCTGCTGCTCGGCTTCGTCTACGACCTGCCGCCGCTGCTGGTGCTGAGCATCGGTGCCGTCGGCTACGTGAACGGCTGGGTCACCCTGGGACAGATCACTGCGGCGGTCCTCTACGTCCAAGCGCTGGTCGAGCCGCTGCAGCGGCTGATCCGGATGCTCGACAAGCTCCAGGTCGGGATCGCCTCGACCAGCCGGCTGCTCGGCATCGCCTCGGTCCCCCAGGACCGGGAGGCCGGCGAGGAGCGACCGGCCGACAACCGCCTGGTCGGACGGGACCTGCGGTTCGCGTACCGGAGCGGGGTCGACGTGCTGCACGGCGTCGACCTGGCCCTGCGGCCGGGCGAGCGGCTGGCCATCGTCGGGCCGAGCGGGTCGGGCAAGTCGACCCTCGGCCGCCTGCTGTCCGGGATCAACGGTCCGCGGACCGGGTCGGTGACGGTGGGTGGGGTCGAGCTGACCACGCTGCCGCTGCCGGTCCTGCGGACCGAGGTCGCGCTGGTCACCCAGGAGCACCACGTGTTCGTGGGGTCGGTGCGGGACAACATCATCCTGGCCCGGGAGGACTCGCCGGACGAGGTGGTGATCGAGGCCCTGCGGACGGTCGACGCCTGGGACTGGGTGTCCCGGCTGCCCCGGAAGCTGGACACCGTGCTGGGGTCGGGGCAGTACAAGCTGACTCCGGCGCAGGCCCAGCAGATCGCCCTGGCCCGGCTGGTGGTAGCCGACCCGCACACCCTGGTGCTGGACGAGGCGACGTCGCTGATCGACCCGCACACCGCCCGGCACCTGGAGGGCTCGATGGCCGCGCTGCTGGAGGACCGGACCGTGGTGGCGATCGCCCACCGGCTGCACACCGCCCACGACGCCGACCGGATCGCAGTGGTGATCGACGGCCGGATCGCCGAACTGGGCAGCCACGCGGAACTGCTCGCCGCTAACGGGGAGTACGCCCGGCTCTGGCGGGCCTGGACCTCCTGACGGTCCCGAGGCACTGCGTACGTCCGCACAGCTGAGGGCTCCGGCCCGCAGTCGTGCGGGCGCAACGCGGGGATGTCACGAAGTCGTGGCCAACTGTTCCCAACGCCGTTATAGATCCGTTACGCTCCGGAATCGTGTCCAAGAGCATCGCGGTGCTGCAGGACCGGGCTGATCGGCCCGTCTTCCTGCGGGGCCGGATGGTCAGGCGGCCGCGGCAACTGTGCTCGGAGGCGGTTCAGGCGCTGCTGACTCATCTGGCTGAGGTCGGATTCGTCGAGGCCCCGCTCCCGGGGCGGGTGAGTAAACGCTGGGAGCACCAGTCGTACCTGTCCGGCGTCGCCGGTGACGACGCATGCCGGCTGGTCGACACGAACAAGGCCGTGGCTCAGGTCGGGGCGCTGCTCCGGCGCTACCACGACGCGGTCGAGGGCTGGCAGTCGGAGAGGAAGCTGACCTGGTTCGACGGGCAGACCGGTACCGGTGGTCCCGGCGAGCTGGTCTGTCACGGCGACCCTGGGCCCTGGAACCTGGTCTGGCGCCGCGGCAAGCTGGTCGGACTGATCGACTGGGAGTACGCCACGGTCGGCACCCGGCGTAACGACGTGGCGTACGCGCTGCACTACCTGGTCCCGTTCCGGGACCGCAGCTACTGGCAGGGGGTGCTCGGACTGGCCCGGCGACCGCGGCGCTGGGACCGGATGCAGGCCTTCGCCGAGGGTTACGGCATGGAGCTCGACGACGAGCTGGTGGAGGCGGTCTTCGACTCCCAGCGGGCCGGGGTGCAGCGGATGATGGAGCTGGCCGAGCGCGGCCATCCCCGCTACCGCCAGATGATCCTCGACGGCAAGCTCGAGCGCGAGCTGGGTGCCGTGCGCTGGGTCGAGGGCCACCGCCACCGGTTCTGGCTGACCCCGTCCTACTCGACGACGAGGACGATCTTGCCGGTGTGACCGCCGGACTCCATCCGGGCGTGCGCCGCGGCCGCATCGGCCAGCGGGAAGGTCTCGTAGGGTGCCGGCTCGATGGTGCCGTCGGCGATCAGCGGCCAGACCTGGTCGGCCACCGCGCGGCAGATCGCTGACTTCTCCTCGACCGGGCGTCCGCGCAGCGACGCCGAGTGGATCCAGGCCCACTTGGCCAGCATCTGCCGGAGGTCGACGGTGCCCTTCCCCCCGCCCTGGAAGCCGATGACCACCAGCCGCCCGCCCGGCGCCAGCAGGCGGATGTGCTCCTCCAGGTACCTCG
>DATHBQ010000081.1:0-2860 GCA_035296105.1 Propionibacteriaceae bacterium
CGAGGTCGACCGGGCCGGCCGGGTCAAGGTGAATCCGGATCTCAGCCTGCCCGGCCATCCGGAGGTGTACGTGATCGGCGACATGATCGCGCTGAACAACCTGCCGGGCGTCGCCCAGGTCGCGATGCAGGGCGGCAAGCACGTGGCGGGCCAGATCAAGCGACGGCTGGCGGGGCGGCGCACCGGTCAGCCGTTCCGGTACTTCGACAAGGGCAGCATGGCGACGATCTCGCGGTTCTCCGCGGTCGCCTCCATCGGCAACCGGATCAAGTTCTCCGGCTTCATCGCCTGGCTGATGTGGCTGGTCGTGCACGTGATGTACCTGATCGGCTTCAAGAACCGGTTCACCACGATGGTGCACTGGGCCGTCAGCTTCCTGTTCCGCGGCCGGTCACAGCGGACCGCCACCCGACAGCAGATCGTCGCCCGCACCCTGCTGGCCCGGCTGGCCGACGCCGAGGAGGAGCTCGAACGGGTGCGGGGTGGCGGGAACGGGGACCGGCCGAGCCCGGAGGAGGCGGAGCACCTGGAGGGTGGCGTGGTCGTCGCCGAGTCCGCCGAGCCTGAGGCGCACCCGGCCTGAGCGCCTGTGGTGGCCCCGGCATTGTTCGTCGTGTCCTCCCTGGCCCAGGGGGCGGTGCGTCCGGTCCCGGTGTTCACGGCGCTGCCGGCGGCGGCCCTGGTGCTCAGCGCCCGGTTCGGCGGGACGAGCTGGTGATCATCCGGGACGCCGCGGCGGCGGACGCCGCGGCTTGCGCCGCCATCTACGCCCCGTACGTGCAGGAGACCACCGTGTCGTTCGAGCTGGAGCCGCCCACGCCGGAGGAGATGGCCGAGCGGATCGAGGCGGCCCAGGCTCGTCACGCGTGGCTGGTCCTCGAACAGGACGGCCGGGTGGTCGGTTACGCGTACGCGAACCGGTTCTCCGCCCGCCCGGCCTACCGCTGGTCGGTCGAGGTCAGCATCTACCTAGAGCGGGGCCGGCAGCGGACCGGGGGCGGCCGCCAGCTGTACGAGGCGCTGCTGGCGCGGCTCGCCGAACGGGGCTACCGGCGGGCGATGGCCGGGACGACCCTGCCCAACGAGGCCAGTGTGGCGTTCCACCGGGCGCTCGGGTTCGAGCCGGTCCGTGTCTACCGCAGGGTCGGCTGGAAGCACGGCGCCTGGCGCGACGTCGCCTGGGTGCAGCGGACGATCGCGACCGGGGACGACCCACCGGCCGAGCCGAGCTGAGCCGAGCTGAGCCGCGGCTCAGTGCTCGGCCGAACGCGCACCTGTTGGGTCCGCCAGAGGCGCTCGTATAGTCCATACATGGCGTGGTTCCACCGCCGTCCCGATCCGTTCGTGCTGATCGACGTGCTCCAGCCCAGCCGGTCGGCGACGGAGGAGCGGGCCGACCAGCGAGCCGTCCTACGCCGGATCGCCGCCGAGGCGGTCATCCTGCAGGACGAGGCGGAGTCGGTGATCGCCGGTATCCGGGCCCGGGAGAGCCTCGGCACCCTCGCCCCGCGTGGCGGTCCTCTGGTGCGGCGGTTCTTCGCGCTGCGCGATCAGCTGCCGCAGAGCTGCGCCGACCCGGAGAACGAGCGGGTGCGGGCGATCCTCGACGTCACCTTCCACCACCACGCCATGGCGCTGGCGACTGCGTTGGAGTTCTGCGCCCTGGAGTGGCGCTCTCCGGAGATCGCGCGCCAGGTCGACGCGATGGACGGGCTCGGCCCGCCGGCCCGCCGCCTCGACGAGGTCTATGCCACCCTCAAGGCGAGCTGAGCTCGTCCGTTATTGCGCACAAGCCCGCATCGGCATCGGAGCGACCTACTTCAGGTTCTTCGCGAAGAACTCGGCCGTTCGCTCGATGGAGCGGGCGAACGCCGCCCCCTCCATCCGGTGCCCCTGACCCTCGTACCACCGCAGCGTCACGTCCTTTCGGGCCGACTTCAGCGCCCGGTCCACCGACCGCGCCCAGCGCGGCGGGCAGGTGTCGTCCGCAGTCCCGTGGTGCAGCAGGACCGGCGAGGTGATGCGGCCCAGGTAGGGGCGGGGCGAGGCGGCCAGCCAGAAGTCCGGGTTGTCGTCGGGCAACCCGTACGTCCGGGCGATCCGACGGTTGGTTCGCTGGTCGTCGCCCTCCCGGCCGAACTGGCGCCAGTTCTCGGCGGCCAGTGAGCTGGTCGTGGCGTACAGCACCGCGGCGTCCACCAGGTCCGGCTGGGCGACCAGAGCGTTCATCGTCACGTTTCCGCCCATCGAGCGGCCCATCATGCCGACCCGGTCCTTGTCGAGGAACGGCAACTTGGAGGACTTGACCGCCTTGACCGCGTTGACCGCATCGACGGCGTAGCCCAGTCGCAGCTCGTAGTCGGCGTCGCGGTCGTTGTCGGATCCGGCGTGGTTGCGGTAGTCGATGTGCAGCACGACGAAGCCGCGCCGGGCCAGGTAGTCCTGCTCCCGCGCGAACACCTGACCGGCGACATAGATGTCGGGGTCGATGTAGCCGTGGTTGAGCACCAGCACCGGGAACGGACCCTTGCCGGTCGGCACGTTCATCACCCCGGTGAGCCGCAGCCCGTCCCCGCGATAGCTCACCAGATACCGCTTGTACTCACTGGTGCTGCCGATCTGCCGCCCCAGCCGCAGGGCTCGTCCGTCGTACTTCTTCTCGATCAGGGCCTGTACCGAGATCGGGTTCGGCTTGGCCGACGGCTTGGCGCTGGTCGCTGACGGCCGAGGGCTCGGAGTGGTGGTCGCCGACGGCGTGGCCGACGGGGTCGGGGTGGCTGCTGAGGTCGCCACGGCGGTCGGGCTGGAGCCGGCCGGCGCTGACGGGGCGGTCGTGCCGACCGGTTCGCCGGTGCAACCG
>DATHBQ010000082.1:0-1541 GCA_035296105.1 Propionibacteriaceae bacterium
CGATCCCGTCCGAGACACGGAGGAGTGGGAGTGCAGCTCGCGCTGACCACCCCCGAAGCCGGGCGTGTTGTGGGACTGGACCGGGGTGCTGAGCTTGGCGAGCAGGCCCACCACAGGGAAGGCTCTAGGTGTACCGAGCCACAACGTTGGTAGCGGCGTGAGGGGTTGAGCGAGGGAGAACCTCCGAGTGGGGTGTGGCTTGTCGAAGGCCCACATCCACCCGGAGGTCCTCGTGGCCCACGCTAATGCCCGCACCACCGTTCATGGCCGGCTGCTGATCGTCTCCCGATACCGGGCTGGCTGGCCCAAGGCGCACATCGCCGCGGCGATGGGTGTCTCGCGCAAGTGCGTGGGCACGTGGCTGGATCGCTACGCCGCCGAGGGCGAGGCGGGGCTGGTGGACCGGTCCAGCCGGCCCCACCACTCACCTGGTCGCACTGCCCCCGACGTTGAGGACCGCATCCTGCAGCTGCGCACCCAGCAGCGCCGCGGCCCGGACTGGATCGGCGCTGAACTGGGCGTGCCGGCCCGGACGGTGTCGCGGGTACTGGCCCGCCGCGGGGCGCCCCGGCTGGCCGCGCTGGACCCGCTGACCGGGCAGGTGATCCGGGCATCCAAGGCCACCGCCACCCGCTATGAGCGTTCCCGGGCCGGCGAGCTGGTGCACATGGACGTCAAGAAGCTCGGCCGGATCCCCGATGGCGGTGGGTGGCGGGCGCTGGGCCGCGCCGCGCGAGAGACCACCCGTGACCGCACCAGCAAGCTCGGCTACGACTACGTGCACTCGCTAGTCGATGACCACTCGCGGCTGGCCTACTCCGAGATCCTGCCCGACGAGAAAGGCGCCACCTGCGCGGCGTTCCTGACCCGCGCCGCGGCCTACTTCGCCACCCATGGCATCGGCCGCATCGAGCGAGTGATGACCGACAACGCCTGGGCCTACCGCTGGTCGCTGCGCGAAGTCACCGCTGCGCTGGGCGCCCGCCAGAAGTTCATCAAGCCGCACTGCCCCTGGCAGAACGGCAAGGTCGAGCGGCTCAACCGCACCCTGGCCACCGAATGGGCCTACCGGCAGGTCTTCACCAGCAACGCCGAACGCGCCGCCGCCCTTGCCCCCTGGATCGAGCACTACAACACTCGACGCCGCCACAGCGCACTCGGCGGGCTCCCGCCGATCAGCCGACTGGCACCAACCTGATGGCCCGATACACCTAGGGCGTGTCCTGTAAGGGTTTCAGGCGTACTGCGCCGAGGCTGACCGGGTGGTGGGTCGAGGGGAGCTGACCGATAAGGCATGGTCTCGGATCGAGCCCCTCTTGCCTGCGCAGAGATGACAGCGGGGCGGCCCTGGCGGGATCACCGGCAGGTGATCAATGGGATCTTGTGGAAGGTTGCGGACCGGGGCGCCGTGGCGGGACCTTCCCAAGCGGTACGGGCCGTGTAAGACCTGCTACGAGCGGCTGCGGGTGTGGACCTTCGACGGGACCTGGGACAAGGTGCTGGCCGCCGCCCAGGTCAAGGACGACTCGGTCGGAGCGGTC
>DATHBQ010000083.1:0-3673 GCA_035296105.1 Propionibacteriaceae bacterium
GGGCGTCACGCCGAGCGGTTCCAGCAGGACGCCCGCTCCTTCGTGGCGCCGGAGCAGATCCTCACCGAGGACGACGACTCGCGCCAGGTCGCCCCGGCTCTCCGCGCAGCTGATCATGGCGTGGGCGAGGTGCGGCTGCACGGTGGCGAAGCCGGTGTGGCGCAGGATGTCCTCGGCCCGCCGCAGCAGGTCGTCGCTCTCGGCGAACCGTCCCCGGGCGGCCGATTCCACCGCCAGGGTCTCGTGGGCCACCCCGGGCTCGACGGTGTAACCGAGGGTGTCCAGCAGCTCCACGGCCTCTCCGGCGAACGCGTACGCCCGCAGGTGGTCGCCGGTCCACGCCAGCCCAGCAGCCATGAGCGACAGGGTCACGGCCAGCGGCCCCAGCGCGCCCCGCTCACGGGCCACCGCAACTCGCCGGGTGGCGATCTGCACCAGGCTGAGCCCGCCGACCCGGTGGTGCGGGTTGAGCAGCCAGCGGGCGCAGAGCGGGACCAGGGTCAGGTAGCGAGGGTCGTCCCGGAGCGACGGCTGGCCCTCCAGGAGGTCCAGCGCCCGCACGGTCTCGTCCGCCCCTTCGGCGAGGCGACCCGCGAACACCGCCGCTGCACCCGACAGGTAGGCGGCCAGCATCACCTGCTCCGGGTCGGCCGGGTCGGCGTCGCGTCGGGCCGCCGCGGCGGCAGCGGCCACGCCGGCAGGGTCGTCGAGGAGGTAGCACACGCCGGCGACCTCGGTCAGGGCTCGGATCCGCAGCGGGCCGGTGGCGATCTCGGCCGCCTCCTCCAGGAGGGCCTTGGCCCGCGGGAAGGTGCCGGTGTGTTCCTCGAGCATGCCGAGGACGAACAGCACCGTGGCCCGTGGGCTCGGGTCGGTCGCCCCCGCGAGCACCGACTCGGCCAGTCGTCGGGCGCGGGTTCCGTCGCCGGCGAGGAACGCGTCGTCCACCGCGGCGGCGAGGTACTCCAGGGCCACCGCCGGATCGCCGACCAGTCGGGCGGCCTGCTCGTACGCCGCTGAGGCTCCGGCGTACCCGCGTCGGGCCCGGGCCTGCTCGGCGCTGGCGGCCAGGTCGGCCGCCAGGGCTGGTTGATGTCCGGTGGCCGCGGCAGCGCGATGCCAGGTCCGGGCCGGTCCGTCGGGCAGGACGTCGGCCAGCGCGGCGTGGGCGTCCCGGCGTTCGGCGGCCGAAGCCGCCTCCCAGGCCACCGAGCGGACCAGCGGGTGACGGAAGGCCAGCTGTCCGCCGACCGAGCTCAGCACGGGCGATGCCTCGTCCAGGCACGATTCCGGTGTGAACCCGGCCGCTCTGAGGGCTGCGGTCATCGCTCGCATCTCGCGGTCGTGACTGGCCGCCGCCAGTCGCACCGCCAGGCTTGCGCCGGGGGAGAGCCTGGTGAGCTCAGCGGTGAAGATCCGGCTCAACCGCTCCGGCACCGGCAGTGCGGCCGGCAGCTCCTCCGCGCCGACCCGCTGCAAGGGGGTCAGCGACCGGGCCGACTCGAGCAGCGCGAGCGGGTTCCCGGCGGTCTCCCGGGCCATCACCTCCACGACCGCGTCGGAGTAGCCGGGGCCGAGCAGGGCGCGTACCGCGTCCACCGACAGTCCGGACAGCCGCTCGATCTCGACGCCGGTGAGGTCGACCGGATCCGTGTGCCCGAGGCGCCGGGTCAATACGAACGCCACCCGGTCGTATCGCAGCCGGCGGGCGGCGAACACCAGCGCCTCGGCCGACTCGGCGTCGAGCCAGCCGACGTCGTCGACCACGATCAGCAACGGCGCGCGCTCCGCCGCCTGCCCGAGCAGGGCGAGGGTCGCGGCGGCGACCTGGAACCGGTCACCGGGAACCGGCTCAGCGGACCAGCCGAGCGCGGCGGTGAGCGCGGCCTGCTGCGGCTCGACCAGGGCGGTCAGGTCTGCGCGCAAGGGCCGGACCAGCGACAGCAGTCCGGCGTAGGGAAGCGCGGCGTCGCCCTCGACCCCCTGCACCCACCCGGTCTGCCAACCGGCGGCAGCGGCCTCCCGGCGGGCGGCCTCGGCGACGGCCGTCTTGCCGATACCGGCCTCGCCTTCAAGGACCAGCAGGCTCAGGTCACCGTGACCGGCCGCGGACCGCAATCGGGCGATGCGTCCCAGCACGTCCGTCCGGCCCACCAGCGGCGCCGTCATGGCCGAACTCTAGTGACGAAGACGGGCGACCGCCCCAGATCTGTTGTCGAAAAACCGACCGACTAAGTCTTACTTCGTTCGGGTAGGGGCAATTTTTGTATTGGTTTCCGTTGAATCCAGTTCTCTCGGGGGCACCGATCTGCGGAACTGGAACGACGTCGGGGTGATCGTGCTCGACGAGCCGGTCGCCGACATCACCCCGGCGACGATCGCGCCCGTGGGCTACCTGGACCAGTTCGCCCAGCCGAGGCTCAACAAGACCATCTTCGAGCTGGTCGGCTATGGCACGGAGGTGCGCAAGGGGGGGACCGGTCCGCAGAAACCACAGCCGATGAGCTACCCGCTGCTGCGGCGCTACACCACGGGCCCGGGTCAGAAGCTGACCGACCAGATCCTGCAGCTCAACGGCAACCCCGCGGACACCCGTGGTGGTGGTGGCACCTGCTTCGGCGACTCCGGCGGGCCGGTGTTCCTCGACGGCTACCTGGTCGGGTGACGAGCTACACCTACACCCAGAACTGCCGCTACCTGGGCGGCTACCAGCGGGTCGACATCCCCGTCGTGCAGGACTGGTGGCGGAGTTCGCCTGGACGAATTGGTTTGCACCGGTGGACGTCCGCCGTCGGGGCCAGGGAGGATAGGGCAACCCTGACGTCGGACGTGGAGGTGGCCTTGCCGCATCAACGCCATCTCGCGGGGATGGGCCGATGAGCAGGCCGGTCATCCTCACCGTGGACGACGACGCCCAGGTGTCCGCGGCCATCGCCCGCGACCTCACCCGGCGCTACGGCGGCGAGTACCAGGTCGTCCGGGCCACCTCCGGTGAGCAGGCGCTGACCGTGCTCGGCCGGCTGGCCCTCCGGGACCAGCGGGTCGCGCTGATCGCGGCGGACCAGCGGATGCCGCAGATGACCGGGATCGACCTGCTCGAGCAGTCGCGGACGCACGCCCCCGGCGCCAAGCTGCTGCTGCTCACCGCGTACGCCGATACCGACGTGGCCATCACCGCGATCAACGAGATCGGCCTCGACTACTACCTGCTCAAGCCGTGGGACCCGCCGGAGGACCGGCTCTACCCGGTCATGGACGACCTGCTCGAGGACTGGCGCCGGGCCAACCCGGAGCCGACGGCCGAGCTGCGGATCGTCGGCCACCGCTGGTCGGAGCGCAGTCATGACCTCAAGACCTTCCTGGCCCGCAACCACGTGCCCTACGTCTGGTTCGACGTGGAGCGCGACAACGAGGGGCGTCGACTGCGCGACCTCGCCGGCGCGGAGCCGGCGGACCTGCCGTTGGTGCTGGTGCCCGACGGCGAGACCCTGCGGGCGCCCTCCGTGGACGCCGTCGCCGGCGCGCTGGGCCTGCACGTCCGGGCCGAGCAGCCGCTGTACGACGTGTGCATTGTGGGGGCTGGGCCGGCCGGGCTGGCCGCCGCGGTCTACGCCGCGTCTGAGGGCCTGCGGACGGTCCTGGTCGAACGGGAGGCGCCCGGCGGCCAGGCCGG